>NZ_AODQ01000008.1 GCF_000348925.1 Cesiribacter andamanensis AMV16
TTGCCGTTAAAGCTCAGCGCCGACAGCCTGCCCCAGTTGCCCGTATGGGTACCTTTGTAGTACGAGCCCAGGGATTCGGCCGCATCTTCGATCAGCACCAGACCCATGCGCTCGCAGAGGGCCACGGCTGCCTCCAGATTGACCGGGTGGCCAAAGGTGTGCATGGGGACAAAGGCCGCAATGCGCCGTCCGCTGTATTTGTTGTACAGGCCATCCCTTTTTCGCTGACCGATCTCCTGCAGGTAGGCTTCCAGCGCAGCCATATCCACCCCCAGCGAGGCCCGCTCACTGTCCACAAAATGGGGAAGGGCCCCACAGTAGGCCACGGCATTGGCAGTAGCGATAAAGGAAAGGGCCGGCATCAGCACCTCATCGCCCGCCTGTACCCCGGCCAGCAGCAGGCAGATGTGCAGGGCAGCCGTACCATTGACCGTTACCACCGCCCGCTTCACCCCCGTATAGGCCGCCAGGTCCCCCTCCAGCCGGTCAACAAACCTGCCCACCGAGGAGACCCAGCCCGTATCGATGCACTCATTCAGGTATTCCTTTTCCCGCCCCCGGAACATGGGCTCATGCAGCGGCAAAAATTGCGCTTCCGTAGCCGTTACCTGGCGGATGGTCTGGATGATCTGGCTGGGGAGGGTCATGGGGGGGGGTGAGGTATGGGATATGAGGTATGGGGTAGTGGCCTCTACCAAGGCCTATCTATACATCTATGCAGCCGGCGTTTCCAAATTTGAGCGAAGCTACGGTAAAGGTACGATTGCCCCCCTCTGCGAGGGGGCGTAGGGGGAGGCAAGGTACCCACAAAGTACGGCAGCGGCCTTAGCTTATTATTAGCTTAAGATACGTATGCCTTAATATCTGCTCCCGCAATTTTTTTAGGACTGCTGGTCTCCTCCCCTAGCCGGGCGCCCCCTACACTCCTCCAAAGGGGGATAATCGTACCTTGCCGCATACGTTCGAACAACACAAACCATCTCTGGCAACAATTACTTTAACAGCATCACTTTAAATCCCCACCAACTTAGCCCCTCTCTGGAGGAGAGGGGTTGGGGTGAGGTGTTCCTCTAAATAATCATCCCCGCCCCTACCGTTTCATTGGTAAACTGATCGATGAGGATAAGCGAACCGGTGCTGCGGTTGCGGGTGTAGGGATCGAAAAAGAGCGGCTCGGTAGTGCGCAGGCTGATGCGGCCAATCTCGTTCAGGCCCAGCGTAAGATCATCTTCGATCTTGTGCAGGGTGTTGATGTTCACCTTGTAGCGCACTTCCTTCACTATGCACTTGCAGGTTTTGGTGGTGTGCATCAGGATGTACTTGCCCTTGGGCTGCAGCGGCTTCTGGTTCAGCCAGCAGATCATCAGCTCCAGGTCCTGCCCGGACTGAGGCTGGTTGTTGGGCTTCACCAGCATATCGCCCCGGCTGATGTCAATGTCATCTTCCAGGGTAATGGTGACCGACATGGGCGCAAAAGCCTCGTCGATGGGCCCCTCATGGGTATCGATGCGCTGAATTTTGGAGCTGAAGCCGGAGGGCAGGGCCACCACCTCATCGCCTGGCTTGAAAACCCCACCGGCAATGCGGCCGGCATAGCCCCGGTAGTCGTGCCATTTGTCGGACTGCGGCCGGATCACATACTGCACCGGAAAGCGGCTGTCCACATGGTTGTGGTCGTTGCCAATATTCACCGTCTCCAGCGTATAGAGCAGGGTAGCCCCCTTGAACCAGGGCATGTTTTGGGAGGGCTCCACCACATTATCTCCCTTCAGGGCACTGATGGGGATAAAGCGGATATCGGCGATGTTGAGGCGGGAGCTGAACTCGGCAAACTCCTTGCGGATGGCTTCAAAACGCTCTTCGCTCCAGTCCACCAGGTCCATTTTGTTGACGGCCAGCACCAGGTGCTTGATCTGCAGCAGGGAGGCGATGAAGGCATGGCGGCGCGTTTGCTCCACCACCCCATGGCGGGCATCTACCAGCACTATGGCCAGGTTGGCCGTAGAAGCACCCGTTACCATGTTGCGGGTATACTGGATATGGCCGGGGGTATCGGCAATGATGAACTTGCGGCGGGGGGTGGCAAAGTAGCGGTAGGCCACATCAATGGTGATGCCCTGCTCCCGCTCGGCCCGCAGGCCATCGGTGAGCAGCGACAGATCCACATATTCGGTGCCCCGCTGCTTGCTGCTGCGCTCGATGGCTTCGATCTGGTCTTCAAATATGGCCTTGCTGTCGTACAGCAGCCGGCCAATGAGGGTACTTTTGCCATCATCCACACTACCTGCCGTGGTAAAGCGCAGCAGGTCCATGGTCAGGTAGCGGTTGGTATCTATGGGTGAGTCCATGGTAGTTTGAGAAGTTAGTAGATAGAAGTAAGAAGTAAGAGATTAGAAGTTAGAGGTATGAAGTAAGAGAACTTGGGGTATGTCTTACTTCTTACTTCTGACTTCTTGCTTCCTACTCCTAAAAATACCCCTGCCGCTTTCGATCCTCCATGGCGGCTTCGGAGCGGCGGTCGTCGGCGCGGCCGCCACGCTCGGTTATCCGGGCGGAGGCTACCTCCTGGATGATCTTGTCCAGGGTATCAGCCTCGGACTCTACGGCGCCGGTGCAGGAGGCATCGCCCACGGTGCGGAAGCGGATGGTACGCAGCTCGTACTGCTCGCCGTTGACCAGGGTGATATAGGGGTTTTCGGCCAGCAGCACGCCGCCGCGGTTTACCACCCGGCGCTGGTGCGAAAAGTAGATGGAGGGCAGTTCCAGGCCTTCCTGGGCTATGTACTGCCACACGTCCATCTCCGTCCAGTTGCTGATGGGAAACACCCGGAAGTGCTCGCCAGTATGCTTGCGGCCGTTGAAGAGGTTCCAGAGCTCGGGCCGCTGGTTCTTGGGGTCCCACTGGCCAAACTCGTCCCGGTGTGAGAAGAAGCGTTCCTTGGCGCGGGCCTTTTCTTCGTCGCGCCGGGCGCCGCCAAAGGCCGCATCGAAGCCCCGCTCCTCGATCATATCCAGCAGGGTGATGGTCTGCAGGGCGTTGCGGCTGGGGTTGGGTCCTTTTTCTTCCTGGGCCTTGCCCTGGCGAATGCTTTCTTCCACACTGCCCACGATCAGTTCCACGCCCAGGCGGTCGACCAGTTTATCGCGGAATTCAAGCGTTTCGGGGAAATTGTGCCCCGTATCGATGTGCATGAGCGGAAAGGGCATTTTGGCCGGCCAGAAGGCTTTTTCGGCCAGGCGGGTGAGCACAATAGAGTCTTTTCCACCCGAAAACAGCAGCACGGGACGCTCAAACTGGGCGGCAACTTCGCGCATGATGAAGATCGCTTCTGCCTCCAGCTGCTTCAGGTGACTTAAATTATAGGATGCCATGCGTATTAGCTTGGATTTTGGGGGTGTATGCGGTGAATAAGGTGTTGGTAGAGCTGCTCCACGCACTGGGCTTCGGAGGCCGCTTCGGTATCGAGCAGCAGCCAGGGCGCTTCGGGTTCTTCAAAGGGGGCGTCCAGGCCGGTAAAGTTTTTGATCTCGCCCCGGAGGGCTTTGACATAGAGGCCTTTCACATCCCGGCGGGCACACTCGGCAAAAGAGCATTTTACATACACCTCCAGCAGATCGGCCTCCCCTATGATCTCCCGCGTTTTCTGGCGGGCCTCCCGGGTAGGACTGATAAAGGAACAAAGGGTGATGATGCCGCAGTGCAGGAACAGGCGGGCAATTTCGGCGGTGCGGCGCAGGTTTTCCTGCCGGTCGGCCTCACTGAAGCCCAGATCGCCGTTGATGCCGGAGCGCAGGTTGTCGCCATCCAGCAGCTGGGTCAGGTAGCCCTCGGCATGCAGGCGTTTTTCCAGTGCCTGGGCAATGGTGCTTTTGCCGGAGCCCGACAGGCCCACCAGCCAGACCACCACGGCCCGCTGCTGCAGCAGGCGCTCTTTCTGGCTACGGTCCAGGATACGGTCAAAGATAGGATGAATGTGCTCCACCGGATACATTAGTAAGAACCAGCTGCAAAACTACGGCATTTTGGGGAAAATAAACAGGGGATGGGAGTACTGGTTTGTGTTGGCTGAACAAACCACCGCCTCCGGGCCAGGTACCAACCACCCCGCCCTCCGGGCGGGGTGGTCCAGTTCTGCCTCCAGCAGATACCTTCCCCACTTCTAGCAATTATCCCCTATATTTGCCCCTACCGTCATTCGACCCCTACTACATGACCCCAACTCCTACCCTACTCTCCCAGGAAGACATAATCTACCTGCTTGAAACAGCCCGCCTGGCCGGCGCCGAGATCCTGGCCGTCTACCACAATGCTTCCCTCTTCAATGCCGTAGACTACAAAGCCGACGACTCCCCCCTGACCATAGCCGACCAGCGGGCGCACCTGCTCATTGAGAAGCGGCTGCAGCAGCGCTTTCCCCACATCCCTATTCTCTCCGAGGAGGGAAGCCACATCCCCTATGCAGAACGGCAGCACTGGAGCCGCTGCTGGCTGGTGGACCCCCTGGACGGCACCAAGGAATTCATTAAGCGTAATGGGGAATTTACGGTAAACATTGCGCTGATTGAGCAGGGCAAGACCCAATGGGGTGTGATCTATGTGCCCGATGGAGAAGTGCTATACTGGGGGGGCGCTGCGTATGGAGCCTTTAAGCAAGCCGGGGGGGTCGAGGTGCAAAAGCTCCAGGTCAGCAACAAAGAACAAGACCTGATCGCCGTGGGCAGTCGCTCCCATTCCGGGGAGGAAGACGAAGCCATACTAAAGCAGTACCCCATTAAAGACTTTGTCTCCTCGGGCAGCTCCATCAAGTTCTGCCTGGTGGCCGAAGGCGCCGCCGACCTTTACTACCGCGGCAAGCCCACCATGGAATGGGACACCGCCGCCGGCCAGGCCATTGTGGAAGGCGCCGGGGGCCAGGTGCTGATGGGGGATAAACCCATGCGCTATAACCGGGAAAACCTGCGGAACGGGAGTTTTATGTGTAAGGGGTTCTAAAGAAGGCTTTCAGTACTATGTACACTATCATCCAGTCTAAAAAACTATCCAGCGGCCGAAAGTCCCTCTCCCTGGGGAGAGGGATTTAGGGTGAGGTTTCTCCAACCCATGAACATCCTCTTCATCGTCCCCTATCCGGAAGGAGAAGCCCCCTCGCAGCGCTTTCGCTTCGAGCAGTACTTTCCTGCGCTGAAAGAAGCCGGCCATACCTATGCCGTAGCCCCATTTCTGGACAAGCCAACCTGGCAGATCCTGTACCAACCCGGGAGAGGGGTACACAAAGCACTAGGGATCCTCAAAGGACTCCTGCGCCGCCTGGCCCTGCTCCCCTCCCTGCCGGCATACGACTGGGTGTTCATCCACCGCGAAGCCGCTCCCCTGGGCCCTCCCCTCTTTGAGTGGCTGATCACTAAAGTGTTTCGCAAGCGGGTAGTCTATGATTTTGACGATGCCATCTGGCTGCCCAACACCTCGGAGCAGAACCGGATGGCCGCCCGCCTGAAATGGCACCAGAAAGTGGCTGCCATCTGCCGCTGGAGCTACCGGGTAAGCTGCGGCAATGAGTACCTGCGCCAATGGGCCAGCCAGTACAACGCTAATGCCGTGTACATGCCCACCACCCTGGATACCGAGCGGGTACACAACCGCCTAAAAGAGCACAACGAAAAGGAGGAAGTAGTGATTGGCTGGACCGGCACCCACAGTACGCTGAAGTACCTGAAGCCCCTGGAGGGGGTGTTACAGACACTGGCGGCCCGCTATCCCAGGCTGCGCTTCTTGATCATCTCCAACCAGCCCCCTACACTGGACCTGCCCCGCCTGGAGTACCGGCCCTGGAACAAGGAAACCGAAATCGAAGACCTGCTCCGGATGGACATTGGCATCATGCCCCTGACGGAAGACCCCTGGTCGGAAGGGAAATGCGGCTTTAAAGCGCTGCAGTACATGGCGCTGGGCATCCCGGCGGTAGTTTCGCCGGTGGGGGTAAATCGGGAGATGATCCAGGAACATGGAGGGGGTCTCAGTGCCCAACATGAGCAGGAATGGGGGCTGCTGCTGGAAAGGCTTATTCCGGATGGGAAGGCACGCAGCAGAATGGGTGCCAGGGGGCGGAAAACAGTCGAAACCAGCTATTCAGTTTCTGCCTGGGGCTCGCATTTCCTGAGGCTCTTTGAGCTGGAGTGCTAAAAGCAGGCAGTTTACTTCCATTCCAGCCTGTTGTTGGGAAGTACAAAGGATTCCACCTCCTTCGGTTTGCGGATGATGCGCACCCTTTTTCTGACAACTCGCTTAGGTTTGGGATAAAGAATCAGCACCAGGCCGATCACATAAAACGGAAGCATCGGAATTTTATACCGAACCAAGGAGCCAAAGTTGTAGGTTGAAATGCCAATTGCAAAGGCAAAGATCAGTGAATATACCAAAAAAGAGAGAATTGTAGGTTCGCTAATCATCTGGGCAAAAGATCTGGCAATCCCCCTTTTATAAAAGACATAGATTGTAAAGCATAATAAGGCAAAACTCTCAAGCGCTGCCATAAGCATTGTTATATTCTTAACCTCCCACAAGTAAGGCCGAAAAAGTGTTACGTTAACTGCTGGCAGTGCCTTTCTAAGCATGCCTGTTGTGCTGTAGTCGAAATCGCCAAGTGAATAGCCAGACCCTCCATCTACCGCACTCATATAGGATAGCCATCGGGCAGTTGTTTCTGCGGTATAGGCAAGACTTTCCAGGTTGTAGCGCTGACTTTGCTGGCCAAAATAGCTAATGGCATAAAAGCCCCCTCCAAAGGCCATTGCAAAAACAAAAGGACCAATTACAAAGCGTACAAAAGCGTTCTTAAACTTATCCTTGTAAATGAGCAAGACCCAAAGAATCAGGGCAGGAGCAATCGAAAGCAGAATATAGATCTTTACCAGCTGGATTACCAGTACTGCCAGTGCCAGTACGATCCAGGAGAGCACAAACTTTCTGCGGAAAATAGTAATGTTCAGGAAAGCCCAAATCATAAATCCCAGCGCTGCAAACGTAAGGGTATCTTTGAAAATACCGCTCCCCCAGACCACGACAGAGGGTACACAGAATACCCCTAAAAAAAGATATCGCTTAATGTGGGGAAACATTCTGGCCAGCCCCAGCAGCATGCACCAGCTCCCTAAAAAAGAAATGAAAGAGAATAGAAAAGCATTGCCCATGTAGGACCCGAAAGTGATCAGGTTAGTTATGCCTAATACTCTGCACACAAAATACGTAGGTTCGTCGCCCCAGAAATAGATCTTTCGGGCATGGTTAATGTACACATTGGGATCTATATTATCCTTCCCGACAAACACAAGCTCGAACCAGGCAAAAAAAGAATCGCCAAGGGACTCATAGATCGTTTTACCCCCCAGGTGATACATAGTAGTATCCCCTCCTCTGTAATAGTATTCATAGATCAGGGAGATAAAAAGAGCCCCGATCAGCTTTAATCCTATTCCCCACCACCAGTAGCGCTCAGGGAGAATTGATTTTTTAGGTTTTAGAAGGGAGGCAAAAATAAGAATGAGAACTATTATGAATAGCCCCATAAAGAGATCAATTTGCCCTAAAAAGATCGCCAGGAACATTGTATTCATAATAGCTTACCTTTAGACGGCTGCAGCCACTTTATAGCCAGAGGGCACAACAGTAATAACATAAGCACATCGGCCTGCAAAATATAGCGCATTTCCAACTGGCGAATTCCTATGCAAATGAACAGATACATAAAAAGCGGAAAAGCAGCCACCGTCCATGTTTTGTATGTTCTGAAATAAAACAGGCTCCCAAAGGCAAGTATTAAAAGGACTGAACGATAGCCGAATAGAATACGAACCATAGCCGACCCCTCCCCCTTTGTTTCTGATTTAAGAAAAAGCTTCTTAATATTTTTACCCGGAACATACAAGGCTGCCTGCAGAGGCTTCCTGTTTCGGTAGAGCATAGCCAGGGAATCAAACAGTACGGTAGCCTGAGCTGTACACTCCTCTGTGTACACAGGCTCATGGGCTGCAAAAGCTTCTCTGGCCTGATACTGAAAGCCTTTGCTACAGGAAAGGGTCAGTATCAGAGCCCTTCGGGCTATGTTTCTCTCCTCTTCCGTAGCCAGTACCTGCTCGGGAAAAACAGCTATTGTAGAATCCTGAAACACCCTTTCGGTATAATAATCCACATCCGTTTCCCATAGTTGCACCCAGTTACGAAAAGCATTATAATCGGAGGAGTACTCGGGATAGCCCGCAGTAGCTGGTTTGAGTAGGATAACTTCATTAGCCTGCAGATAATTCCGAATGGGCCAGGCTACGTATACCACCAGAAACCCTGCCATACACAGGCTGCCCTGAAGCACCATCGTACGGATTCGAAAACGGGATTCCCACAAAATACCCAAAAAAGGCACAAGCAGTAAGGCTCCAAGATACATTCTGGTGAGAAGACAGGCAGCTGCCAACACCCCTATAGCTACATATCCCCAGCGTTTGGTTCTCCAATACACAAAGGCATAAAAGAAGAGCACTGTTAGAAATGTGGCAAAGAGCTCGGTACCGATAACCGGTATCCATACCACCGTAAAGGGATAGAGCGCATAAACCAAGGCAAGTACAGGAGCCGCAAGAGGATGAAAAAAGCGTTGACTTATTCGATATAACAGAAAAATGGCCACAACATCCAGCAACAGTTGCGATATCACTACCGCCTGCAGACCCAGGCCAGGACCAAAGAGAAAAAAGTGGAGCAGCAGAAAAAACGGATACCCTGGCTCTCTACCAAAGTAGGCCTCGGGATTCTGTGTATCGAAGGTATATTCACCAAGCACAAGCAAGTTTTGGGCAGAGAAAATATACGAATTACTATCCCCATTGTAGGCCGCAAGTCCCTCCAGGTTGGGGTAAAAGGCTTTGCTGGCTACAAATACGAATAAACAGCGAAACAACATTCCCAGCGCCATGATCCAAAAGATCAGTCCTGGCAGGCGCAAAAATTTTCTTAGTAAATACACAGGTGCAGCACTCATTCTGTAGGCAATGGCATGAAGAGGCCAAAGCAAGAAGGAAAGGTATAAAAAAAACTGCTTCCATTCACTACCTGTAAGACAGGAGTTGCCTGAGAACTGGGCGTTTATTCAGCAAACTCCTCTACTCGATCCTAGTGAAGGAACCGAACCTTTTTTACCATAGAAAACTCGTACATAAATTGGTTTTGAAAGTGTCGGAAAGCAAATTTACTCTATGGTAGAAAGCACGGCTCCCCGCTCAGATGTCTATGATTCGCACCCCCGATCCATTCGTTCGTATAACTCGACTATACCTGCAAAAGCATGGTATTGGGGTTTTGGACTATGGCTATTCGTGCTGATCTATTGCTATGGACATGCTTTTAAATCAAGTGCTGTAAATGAAGACGCCGGCTATTACTTAAGCGTAGCCCGCGATCTATATGAAGGGGAAATGTTGTTCCGAGATGTTGCCACGCATTATACACCGCTCGCCTATGCGCTACTTGCTCCTTCCTTTCTGGTAGATAAATATGGCGCACAGCTAGTTGTGTTCTACCTGATTCTCCTGCTATCGGCCTACCTGATTTATAAATTTCTGCAGTTGGTGGCAGGCTCTGGTAAGGCGTCTTACTTTGGCTCTTTCTTTTATCTGTTTGCTGCATTTGCGCTTGGAGGCTATCAAAGCCTTCTAGAGCCTCTGGTGAATGTATGGGCCATATCAGGCCTATATCTGATTTTTCATATGCGCAAACGGTTTAGCATCTGGTTTCTAGTGGGCGCAGGTGTATGCACGGCCTTGTCTTTTTTAAGCAAGCAATTCGGCCTAATGATCATTATTCCAGTGGCACTGGCGATACTACTCCCTGGTGAAAACTATCAAAAAAGTGTTAAGCAGCGGGTGAAAATGTTAATAGTATATGGCCTGGCAGCCTTTTTACCCATTGCTGCTGGTTTACTTGTAGTGCGGAGTATGGAAGTTGATCTTGTAATAATTCTTACTCAATGGAGTGGTGGTGGTTATGGCGACCATAGCCTGTTCCAGTACCTGAAAGCAGAACTATGGTTTCTGCTTAAGACAGCGCCCTTTTTACTACTGATGATAGTAGGCAAAACAGCTTTTCGCACCCATACGAGCAGTATTCTGGTCCTGCTTCTAGCACTCCTTGCCTTTAGCTTGCCACTTTATTTTAAAACCTATCCCCATTATTTTCTGCTGCAGCTTCCATATATATCCATGCTTGCCGGGCTTTTGCTTTTAGTCGGCATAGAAAGCAGGACCAAAAGGGGGCTACCAAAGCTTGTTTATCTACTGATGTTTATACTCCCTTTGGGCTATTACACGTATCGTGCTGTGGCTACCACCCTCCATATTTACGGGCAAGACCGAAGTGCTCAACTGAAAGTTGCCACAAAGGTGAAATCGGCTGTTGGCAGCTCCAATACCCTGGTCCTAGACCATTACTACCTCTATTATCTTGCTAACCTGGAGCCTCCGTTAAAATCTGAGATGGGGTACAGCTATCTGAATTCGTACGAACATAAGCCCAGCACATTGCAGGAATTACTTAATCAAGCCGACTTCTTAGTGGTGAGTGATGCTACTGTTAAAGGCAATGCCCAGATCATGTCCTATATACACCATCAGAGCCAGAAGATTATACAGCTGGAGCCAGGGCTTAGCTTGTATCAGAAAGTAGATGCTCCTACTGCTAAAAAGCAGGACAGTACAGCTCAGGAATGAGCCTCCGCTGAAAGCTGTTGATTTGCCGATCTCCTTCTTCTTTGCATATAGGATTTCATCCCTACATAAAGCTGCCAGAGAAGCCAGGCCAGCGTACAATACAGCAACGGATAGGTCTGCAGCATATACCTGACTTCTACATAGCGTACTCCCCACAAACCAAAACATAGAAAAAGGGCCGTAGATACATAGAAAGTACCAAACAGGATCTTCTGCTGCACCTGCCCTTTCGCAAACAGGAGAAAAAGGAAGATACTGGCATGTAAGAGTACATTTAGTCCATACAAGCCTGTTTTTATCAAGAGCTGCAGCAGGCTGTAGCCGTCTGCTGAAGGTTGGAGCCCCGCATAGCCCGAGCTATAACTATGAAAAATAAATTCTTTGTAAAGCTTAAGGGGTGTGATGACATAATAACGAAATGGGGCGTTCGCTTTAAACTGCTCGGTCAGCTCCAGAAAATGTTGCTTTACCTCCTCTTCGCAGAGAGGAGGAGTTTCGCCCGGCCCGTAGGCTCGGATGCCAATACCCTGCTCAAGCTTAAACCGATAGCAATCCTGCAGAGCCAGTAACCCCCTCCTTACATCCTCCCGGCTATATCCCTGAAGCGCATAGGCGGGAAGTGAGGCTACATAGGCATCAATGGCATAAGTAGTTTCCTCCTCTGCGCCACGTATCAGCTGAAAGCCAAGCAACTCGGCCCTGGGCCTGTCCCATGCCGACCACCAGCCTCGAAAGGCATTCTGCCCTTTTCCCCAGATCATGGGATCTTCGTGGTAAAATTTCTCGAGCACGATCAGATCACCGGTAATGCTATAGTTCCGCACTGTCCATGGCAGCAACAGCAGCAGTAATCCTACCGAAAAATACAGACCAGCGCTGAAATAAGACCAGCCTCTGCGTATTAACAGGTAGAGCACTAGCACTGCAAAAGCCAGGATCAGGAACAGGTTAAGCGGCCTGGTGAGCACCATGGCAGCTGCAGAAAGCCCACAGAGCATCCACCATCCCGTCTGCATTTTCTTCAGGGCTTTGTAAAAAAGGAAAAGTGTGATTACCACCAGACTAGGGTGTAGGGCTTCGGTAATGGTTGAATACAAGCCCACCATAAGAAAAGGAGAGCTTCCATACAGGATGCCTGCAGCATAGCTTATTCGTGAATTCTTAAAAATATCCCAGCTGAGCAGCGTGAGTAAAACAGCTGAAAAAGCGAATAAAAAGCATTGTGTAAACCGGATATAATAATGTGCACCGACTTCACCAAAAAGAAGATAATGAGCACCATAGAATAAGGGGTAGCCAGGTGTACGCCTGACAGCCATATGGGGGTTTCCAGGATCTAATGTAAAGCCCTCCCCCTTCGCATAATGCCTGATCTGCGGCAGGTACCATTCATTATCGACACTGTAGACCGTATACCCATGTACCAGGCTTTGCCCATTCTGTATTTCATTTGTTGGGTTAAGTTGTTTGATATGATATCGATTCAACTCATTGATACCAACAGATAATAACAGACTGAATATGAACAGAAGAAGTAAATAGCGCTTTGAGGGGGGATGGTTGGAAAAACGTAGTGGCATAGCATTACCTTCTAGCGGCTCTGGATGAAATAGAGACCTTCCAGTTCGTCTCTATGAGTGGTCTTCAGCTGAAGTGGTATTTTGTAGGTTTCCTGACAATACCGTTCTAACACCTTTTGTAGACCAGGCTCATCCGTCAGCAGAACGCCCCTTCCGGACTGCAACAGAACAAGAAAGGTGGCCGCCCCTCTCTGCTGAAGAAAATTCTGCGCGGTAGGACTTCCTGAAAACCATCCGCTGATATAGACCCTTGAGAAGTCAGTAACATCCCGGCTCGAACTGCCGGTAATGTAAGTTAGATACGGAAGGGCGGGTGTGCTGAAGCGACCTGCCAGAATCAGGGTTTTGTCTTCCAGTACTGCTAATTGCTGCAGTTGCTGAAATTGTCTCCCATAGATTCTTCTGTTTTCTATCGTCCGGAGGGACGAGTTGCCTAAATAGGTTGTAAGCACAAATAGGTAAAGCCCAATACCCCATACAGGAAGATGAATGGGGAGTTTATTTAGAAAACTTCTAAAGAAAATAAATACAAGGGGCAAATGAAGCAGGAAGAACACTACACGCTCTTTTAGGTTTTTTTCCAGGAGAATAACCAGCAGCAGCAGCAGGCTACTACACAGGCAATACCAGAGGGAAGGACGTAGTGAAGCATTGTATGCAAAGATGAGCAATAGCGGTAAAGCGAGCAGGTACACACTCCAAGGCGTGCTATAGTAAAAAAAATAGTAGATATCCCCTGGTATACGCTTAAGATAGTGTTGAAGGGGCGCTGCCAGCTTTTGCGACCGCTGACAATTCAACACAGCCTGAAGGCGGTCTGGTGCAGTGTAGGGAAGGCTGGCATTCCGGAAAAGCAGAAAGGCAGTTTCCGTAAATCCATTTTCCAGAAAGCAATCCTGCAGCACCTGAGGAGTTGGATTGTCCTGCAACATGCCCCTGATCTGGTTATAGCTATAGAAGTCTGAATATCCGTTTTTTTCGTAATAGGATTTATCAAAAGTATAGAGTATTATAAACTGCAGCAATAACATACCCACAAATACTCCCAAACGTACCAGAGCAATCTTTTTATGATAAAAATGAAAATACAGAAAAAACAACAATAGGAAAGCAGCGACTACCATTGCCACTTCTTTCCGTACTAAAAAGCTAAGACCCAAAAAAAATAGAGCGCCTACAAAAGTGCCCCAACCACTCTGGCTATCACTAATCAGGATAACTACACAACACAAACCGGCCAGGGCCAGGGTATAGGACAGGGTGGTGAATTGCAAAAACAGGACGCTATGAAACAGGATCGGAACCAGGAGAAGATAGGCTTTTGTAAACTGTTCCGGTCCCGCCAATCGCCTGATGGATCTTATAATAGAGAGGTGGCTTAGTAGGGTGGCTATCAAAAAAAACCAGAGATAACTATTATAGGTAGCCAGTAAGGCATTGCTTGCTTTAAACAGCAATCCCAGCAGTACATTTATAAAGACCAGGTATTCACTTGTTTCAGCACCCCAGATCCCCGAGGAGATGAGCATCATGAGTACATCGTCGTTCTCCTCAAAGCGGTATAACCCGCCTAATAGTATAGTTAATAAAAGGAATAAATGAAAACCTAGAATAACTGGAAAAGAAACTAATGTGGTAATTCTTTTCATGGTGATAGAGGCACGCTCTAACTGAATTTTAAAATACTAATTTCAATCTACTCACACACCGGCAACTCAATATGATAGATTGAAATTTCATTACTTCTTAACAACAAGTTATAGTGAGAGAAAATATGTAAGAGGGTATCATTTTTCAAATCAGAAACGTAAATCTTTGGCTGGGCTACCCTTATAAAGTCACATACAATCCCTTGATTGGGTTTCAATAAACGTTGTCTTTGCTTGAATCTATTCAAGGAAGAATTGAAAATATATTTTTTTTCAATACTAATTGCTTGTTCATCAATAGGATGTAGTGGCAAATCCAAAATAATGATTGGCTCAAAGAAGAATCTGTCAGACAGATAAAGGAAATAGTTATACCCCAGATTATAAACGTTTAAATTTTTAGTGAAAATATTAGTCTCCGGCGCAATATTTTTGGAAAATAAAATAGTTTGCGGGTAAGGCGTATCAACAATATCTCCAAAATCAGCTTGCATAACTTCTCTTGAATTCATGAGTGTATCACACTTACTCGCCCATTGCTTATTTATTGGAAATGTATTTATACCGTTCAACAATATAAGGAGTGACAAGACAGGAAGAAGAATGTAATGAAGAGCATACCCTTTCATGAGTGAGAACAGAAAATAGAATAGCATGAAACTAATTATAATAAAGGCGGGTACAGAAAAAAACTGTACTGAGTCCAACATATTATGAAGTAGCGCCCATGTCGAAGAACAAACTATTAGCATACCATATACAAAAAGCAAGACTAGCTTTAAATTCTGTATCCGTTTAGCTACATGCTTAATAGTATAAAAGCGCGTCAGATATACTACTGTAATAAAGAGAATAATAAGTACAGGCACATAAACTATATGGAGCTTTAGGATTGAGCCAACAAATATTCTGCCCATCAGAAGAAATTTAGAAATGCTTAATTCAAAGCTTTCTCCTGAATCTAAATCTGAAAAAGAATATTGACCGAAAAAATCATTAACGACTCCATAGAAGATTAAATAAAAAGCAATACTTGCAGTAATTACTGTAAGCTGCATAGTAATATCTTTTATAGAATTTTTTCCATATAGCTGATATAGAAGGAGTATAGCTACGCCACCAAATGTTACGGGCGCTATAGTTATAGAAACTGTAGAGGCAATTAACAATGCAAGAACAGCCCTGTAAAACGCTCTTTTCGACACGTAGTAAAGCGCCAATCCTAAACCTATATAAGGTGGCATATATTTAATCAGGGTAGGTCCTTGTGCAAATACCGAGAGATCAGATAGAAATCTAAACTCTTTATAGAAATCAAAAACATATCCATGAAGGAAAAGTCCGATCAGAGAGACAAAATAACACATCACATCAGGACCATTATAGAGCTTCTTAGCAAGGATGAAAAAAATATAGCTAATATAAAAGAGCAACACAGCAGGTACAGCGACCTGTAGCACATAGATAACAGGTATTTGTGTAAGGGAAGATATAAAGACTGTGAGATGTAATTCAAAATAATGATAGGGTGCTGCAGAGACTTTATTAACTGAATCCGGAGTGACTGTCTCCACCGAAAAATATTTTATATAAGCAGCTACTTTAGCATAGAAACCATCATCTCCCAACCCAAGATCATTACAGTCTACCCATAACGAACGCATGGAAAAGTACGAAAAGAAGAGAGTGAAAACGATAAACTGCAAAGCATACAGCTTATAACTGTGCTGTATTACCTCACTATTACTATAGCTTACTTTGTTGGTCCCAATTAAATCATATACCAACAATGCAAGTAATCCGAAGGTTAGCAAAAATATCGTATTCCCATTGGTATTGATAATTGCACAAATGCTCACAAGTAGCATAAAGGTTATTACTGGAAATGTATTGGAGATTTGTCGACCAAGGAGTATGTGGAGTATCTGGCCAGCAATTACAGGTATGATAAGAACGCAAATACAGACAAAATATAGCAGGAGTAAATCCAGATAAGAGAGCATGCTTTTATAGTAGTGATGCTGAAAATGGGAGGATGGTGTATCTTAAGGGGGTAGATGCTGAATCCTAGACTTAATCTAAATCCTATCGCTTGTAGAAAAGAAAGATAAAATTTCCCTACTAATAGTAGATAGGTGATCGTCAGCTAACTCATAATAGAGAGGCAGTCTAACCAAACGTTCTGAATAAAAGTCAGACCAGGGCAATATCCGTCCGTCGTGTTTTTCTGTGTAGAACGGACTTTTGTGAAGCGACAAATAATGAAAGACCGCCAGTACTCCCCTTTCCTTCAGATAGGCAATGAGCGCCTCCTGTTCGGCCGGGCTATGGCATACCACATAGAACATATGCGCATTATTGGTGGCAAACTCCGGAATATGCGGTAGCCTCAGCTTGCCAGCCGCTGCCAGGGGGCTTAAAGCAAGCTCGTAGTGTTTCCAGAGTTGGCAGCGCTTTTCCTGTATCTGCTCCAGGTGCTCCAGCTGGGCATAAAGAAAGGCCGCTACCACCTCAGAAGGCAGAAAGGAGCTGCCTACATCTACCCATCCATACTTATCCACTTCTCCTCTGAAGAAAGCGGTACGGTTGGTGCCTTTTTCCCAGATGATCTCCGCCCGTTTTTCAAAGCGGGGATCATTCACCACCAACATCCCCCCCTCTCCGGCAATGATGTTTTTGGTTTCATGAAAGGAAAAAGCGGCCAGATGGCCAATGCCTCCCAGGGGCCGCCCCTTGTAATAGCTGTCGATGGCCTGAGCGGCATCCTCTACAACAAAAAGCCCATACTTGTCTGCCAGGGCCATGATCTTGTCCATGTCGCAGGCAATGCCGGCATAATGTACTGGTACAATTGCTTTTGTTCTGGGGGTGATCAGTTCCTCCAGCCGATCGGCATTCAGGTTCGGATTGTCTGCTGAGCTGTCGGCAAATACAATCCGTGCGCCCCGAAGCACAAACGCATTGGCGGTAGATACAAAGGTATAGGAAGGCATGATCACCTCATCGCCGGGCTGTATATCGAGCAACATGGCGGCCATCTCCAGCGCATCGGTGCAGGAGGTGGTGAGCAGGCATTTTCGGAATCCGTACTTCTCCTGAAAGAATTGCTGACATTTTTTGGTGAACATGCCATTGCCCGACAGTTTTCCTGAATTAACTGCCTGGTAGATATAATGGGTTTCCTTGCCGGTGAGGTAGGGCTTATTGAAAGGAATGTTCATGCCGATTGCCAAAAATGATAAATATTCTGCGCTTCTTTGATCTGATAGCCATTATACTCGTAGAATCGGCACGCCTGCTGATTCTGCTTTTGAGTTGCTACTTCAACTGATGAAAGACCAGCGGCGGCGGCCAGACTTTCTACTCGTCTGATTAATGCTGACCCTATCCCTGTACCTCTAAACGCCGGATTCACAGCTAACAGGCCTATTTCCACATAATCCTCTTTTCGCTTGTCGGTGATAAAGCCCGCTATTTCTGTGCCAACACTATAGGCCCACACATGATCTGCAATGGTCCTATCTAAAGACCGATCGAGCCAGGCAGTATAGAGACGGTGATACTCCTGCTTGACAAAATGGGGGTCTGTTCTAAATCTGGAGTGCTGCCCACTCTGCAGGGCAAGCTGCAGCAGCAATTTGTACTGATAATCTACTCTGCCACAAACATCCTGCAGAGCCAGCCCTGACGTGCAGGCTTGCGCCAGATTCGTTTTTGCGTAAACAAGCTTCGTATCGGCCAGTCTCCCTCCAGCTTCAAGCATATGTGTATTTGACTGCTCATCATCCGGCGAAACAAACGCATACACTAAAGTGAAGGCGCTTTGCAGGAGCTGCCTTCGAAGGCTGGCCGGGTCAGTTGCCGAATTAGACGCTAGTACACCAACCGGATAGCCAAAAAAATCACTATCCCACTGTTTTGAAGTGATCATGACCGTTTACTTTATCCGCTACTATATACACCGGCCTATTTTTCACCGCTTCAAAGATCTTTCCTATATATAGGCCTACCACCCCTATCAGCGCAATGACAATTCCTGCCAACAACCAAATGGATACAATTAAACTGGCGTAGCCCATTACCAGAATAGCTCCCCGCAGGTACTGAATGATGACAATTAGGGCACCAACCAGAGAAAAAAGAGAGATTAGGGTGCCTAGCTTAACGGTAAGCCGCAGGGGTTTATCAGAAAAAGACAAGATGATATCCAGCGCCAGACGAAGCAGCTTGGCAAAGTTATAGGCACTATTTCCTTCGGCACGGGAAGCATGTTTTACATCCAGCGAGGTCTGCGCAAAGCCTACCCAGCTGACCATAGAGGGAAAATACCTGATCTTGTCGCCCATACTGACAATGGCTGTGATCATGCGTGCATGATAAATGCCAAAATTTGCCACCGTATTATCGTAGGGTACGCCGGTCAGATAAGACAGGATTCTGTAGAAGAGCAGAGAGCTAGTACGCTTAAAAAACCCATCCTGCCGCACAGCACGGCGAGCCAACACAGCATCATAGCCCTCTCGTGCCTTTGCATATAAGTGTGGGATCTCTTCGGGCACATCCTGCAGGTCGCAGTCCATTACGACCACCCACTCTCCTCGGGCATGCTCCAAGCCTGCAGTAATGGCATAATGTTGCCCAAAATTACGGCTCAGCCGAACGCCTCTCACAAAAGAATGCTGCCCTGCCAGTGCCGTAATGGTCTCCCAGGCTGGGCCCGGCCCACGATCATCCACCAGAATGATCTCAAACTCGGATGTAAGGGGCTGGAGTGCATGCGAAACCCTGTGGACCAGTTCAGGCAGGGTAGCAACAGCACCATACACCGGGCTAATGACAGAAATATGAACAGGAGAAGGAGAACTCATTTTGACCATAGAAAGGTGCAAAATAGTGTTTCCTTTCGGAGATAACAACCGCTTACATCTCCTTCAGCTTCGCCCGGGCCCGCTCATGCGCACCGTGGCTGCGGCTGCCGTACTTCTTTACCTCCTTGTAGTAGCGCTTGGCCAGCTTTTCGTCGCCGTCTTCCTTGGCCATGTCGCCCAGGGCCAGCAGGCTGTAGAGCATGTAGCCGGAATCCAAGTCGTTGGAGCTTTTGGCAAAGGCTATTACCCGCAGAAAGTAGGTGCGGGCCTCTACGTGGCGGTTGAGCACATCGTACATCTGGCCCAGGTAAAAGGCGGCATAACGGCCGCTGATGGCCTCGTAGCCCGGCATGCGGCTGTCGATCTTGTGCAGGATGTTCTTGGCTACCTCTTCCAGCTTGGTGTACTGCCCGGTGGTATACAGCATGCGGGCATAGTAGCGGTGAAAGTAGGGGTTGTCGGGATAGGTCTTGTGCAGGTACTCCGAAATGCGTAGAGCCTCGTAAGGCTTGTTCTCATCCAGCGCCAGGATGCGCATAAGGTAATACTGGGCCTCGGTGCGGGTATAAAAGGCGTTCTGGGCCACATCTTTCAACTGCTGGATGCCCCGCTTCTGATCGCCGCTGGGAAAGAACATGAGGATGGGCTTCAGCAGGGGGTAGTTCTTGGGCACCCACTCGGCATAGTAGTTATAGAGGCCGTCGCCAAAGAGAAACTCGGAGCCCAGCTCCTGCTTTTCCGTCTTCATGTCCAGGTACTCCAGGGCCTTTTTGCCGGTGACGGCAGCCTTGCGCCAGTTGCTGCGCTCGGAATGCAGACGGCTCTTAAAGGCCCAGGCGCCGGAGAGGAAAAAGCGGGCCTCAGCATTGTCGGCATCTTTGGCCAAGATGCGCTCGGCCAGTACAATGGTAGAGTCCATGTATAGCATAAAGGGGCCGTCGTAGCGCTCCTCCTCAATGTTGGGCATGATCTTCCACCACTGGCTCAGGCCCATGAGGAAGTAGGGAAGGGGGTGATGGGGATATTTCTGACGGATCCAGCGAAACTGCTGCTCGGCCTTGGCAAACTTGAAGTTGTACATATGGTTGATGGCCTCTGCCGTTTCCATCTGCAGGGTCATGTCCATCAGCAGCAGCTTTTTTTCCCGCGCCGAAAGCTCGGGGGCTTCTACAAGCTGGGTTTGCGCAGAAGCAGAAAAACCGCCCACCATCAACAACAGCAACACAAGGTATCTCATAGCGATCGCATCACAAAAGGGTGCTCCATCAAGCGTAATGTAAGTATAATGAAAAAGTGGGCATACTAGTTCGCCCATGTGCCTTTTCCCCTATTTTTAACGCATTGGCGGCTTCATTTTTTATTACGGCGAAATGGAATAATTTTGCAGGGGGCCAATGGGCCCTGATGCGTTTTTAACATTATTTAACAGGGATCTGGGGCGCTACAAGGCACGGAAGTCACACAGCAGCCGTTGGATACCCAATAACTAAAACAGGCCGGGCCGTGTGTGCCCCGCAGGTGAAACTTGAGACTATGCGTACGTTCAAGCGAACAAATGATCTGGTAGGCTGGGGAATTTTTCTTCTGGCTCTTGTGGTGTATGGCCTTACCGTAGAGCCTACGGCCAGCTACTGGGATGTGGGCGAGTTCATTGCCGCCTCCTATAAACTGGAGGTCCCCCACCCCCCCGGCGCCCCCTTCTTCCTGCTGATCGGCCGCATGTTCTCCCTTTTTGCTCCGGATGTGGAAACGGTTGCCCTCTTTGTGAACTGGGTGAGCGTGGTGGCCAGTGCTTTTTCCATCCTGTTCCTGTACTGGAGCATTGTGCTGCTGGCCCGCAAAATGGTACGCGCCCCCCTGGGTGCCGAAACGCCCCGCCAGGCCATGCTCATGATCGGTAGCGGCCTTATTGGCGCCCTGGCCTACACCTTCTCGGATTCGTTCTGGTTCTCGGCCGTAGAGGCAGAGGTGTATGCCATGTCGTCCTTCTTCATGGCCATAGTGGTATGGGCCATGCTTAAATGGGAGCTGATCGACGATGCCCGCATGGCCAACAAATGGCTGATCCTGATCGCCTACATCATGGGCCTTTCCATAGGGGTTCACTTGCTGAACCTGGTGGCCATACCGGCCCTGGCACTTATCTACTACCACAAGCGCTACACCAACTACACCCTCAGCGGCACGCTGCTGGCCATGTTTATGGGCCTGGTAATTGTGGGTGTGATCATGGTGGGCATAATCCCCGGCCTGCCCTCGGTGGCCGGTTCGTTCGAGATCTTTTTTGTGAATGGGCTGGGGCTGCCCTTTGGCTCTGGCATGATCTTCTTTGCCCTGCTGATGCTGGGCCTGCTCATCTGGGGCCTGTTCTACAGCATCAACAAGCGCATGGTAGACCTGAATACGGTGCTGCTGGCGCTAACTTTTATCCTGATCGGCTACTCCAGCTATACACTGGTGGTGATCCGCTCCAATTACAACCCGCCCATCGACGAGAACAATCCCGAAAACCTGATCGCCTTTGTGTCTTACCTGAAACGGGAGCAGTACGGCGACCGCCCCCTTTTGTACGGCCACTACTTCGATGCTCAGCTGGAAAGCTACGATCAGGGCGATCCGGTGTACCGTAAGGGGGAGAATAAGTACGAAATCGCCTCCTACAAGCCCGTGCCCGTATATGCCGAGGGCACCCGCATGACCATACTGCCGCGGGCCTACAGCACCCAGCCGGGCCACCAGCAGCTGTACCGCCAGCGCATGGGCCTTGCTGCCCATGAAACGCCCGGTTTTGGCGATAACCTGGCCTATATGTTCAACTACCAGATGGGCCATATGTACTGGCGCTATTTCCTGTGGAATTTTGTGGGCCGCGAGGGCGATTACAAAGATGCCGGTGTGCTTACCCCCTTCAATGCCGGCGCCGAGCTGCCCGCATCGCTGGCCAATAACAAGGCCCGCAACAACTTCTGGGCCCTGCCCCTTATTCTGGGGCTGGTGGGCGCCTTCTGGCAGTTCAAGCAGGACCAGCGCGGCTTTGGCTTTGTGCTGCTGCTCTTTTTCCTGACGGGCCTTGCACTGATCCTCTACCTGAACTCCCCCCCTATTGAGCCGCGGGAGCGCGATTATATTTACGTAGGCTCCTTCTATGCCTTTGCCATGTGGATCGGCTTTGGGGTAATGGCGCTGGCTGAGCTCTTCAACAAGGCCTTCAGCAAAAACCAGATTGCCGCCCCTGCCCTGGCCACCGCCCTTTGCCTGCTGGTGCCCGGCATTATGGCCGCCGAGGGCTGGGACGACCACGACCGCAGCAACCGCTATTTCTCGGTCGATTCAGCCAAGAACTTCCTGGCCTCCTGCGCCCCCAATGCCATTCTGTTTACCGGAGGTGATAACGATACCTTCCCGCTCTGGTATGTGCAGGAGGTAGAGGGCTTTAGGACCGATGTGCGGGTAATTGTGCTCACCTACTTCAATACCGACTGGTACATCGACCAGATGAAGATGAAGATGAACGACTCGGAGCCCCTGCCCATTAGCCTGAGCAAGGAAACCTACAAGCAGGGCGGCCTCAACGATGTGGTGTACTTCTACGAGAACAAGAACCTGAAAGGGGCCCTGCCGCTGGAGCAGTATATGCAGCTGGTGCGCGATAACCACCCGGCCATTCGCCTGGCTACCCGCACCGACGAGGTAAATACCATCCCCAGCCGCACCCTTTCGCTGAACCTGGACACCACCCGCCTGCTGAATAGTGGCATTGTGCCCCAGGAGATGCGGGAGCTGCTAAGCGACAAGATGATCTTCCGGATGAATGGCAATGCGCTGGAGAAAAAAGAACCTGATGCTGCTAGACCTGCTGGTGACCAACAACTGGGAGCGCCCCATATACTTCAACAACACCTCGCTGCAGAGCATTGGCCTGGATCTGAGCGCCTACATTGCCCATGAAGGCACTACCTACCGCCTGCTGCCCGTGCGCAACCCCAATCCGCAGCAGGAGCTGGTAAACACAGAGGTGATGTGGGAAAATGTAATGAATAACTTCCACTGGCGACAGCTGGACAATCCCGATGTGTACTACAGCGAAGATTACCGCAATTTTATTCTCAATCACCGGGCCGCCTTCAATACCCTGGCCGGCGCCCTTATTGATGAGGGCGATGAGGCGCGCGCCCTGCAGGCCCTGCACAAGAGCCTGGAGGTAATGCCCGATGCCACCTTTGAGTACGACTATGCTACCGCACTAACCGTTCAGCTGCTGATTGAGGCCGGCGATGTGGAGCGCGCCTCGGAGATAGCCTCTGTCATGGCTGCCCGCGCCGATGAGTTCCTGGCCTACCTGAACCGGGAGAACCGGGACATTGGCAACCAGCGCCAGTACCACCTGGTGATCCTGAACCAGCTTTCCAGAGCCCTTGCCGCCGGCGGCCGGGAAGAGGAGGCCATGCGCTACCAGCAGATCCTGGGCAAATATTATCCAGCCGCCCTGCAGCAACGCTAGGAGCCTGGTTGACATTATGAAAAAGCCCCGGGTGCCAGATGGTACTCGGGGCTTTTTTTAACCTGGCCCTGCAGGCCAGGCTGGAAATATGTCGCCCCCTTGGGGCTCGGGACACCAGCCTACGTCACCCCTAAGCCCCAAAGGGGCGGCATAATCAGAGCTTGGCCTGTCAGGGCCATGCGATACATGCAATCATCGGTACCCATGCAATCATCGGTACCCATGCGATCATCGGTGGCCATGCGAATATCGGTGCCCATGCGAATATCGGTTGTCATGTATCGGTGCCCATGCGACAAATGCGTCACATGCGACACATACGATCCGTGCAATCCAGGCGCCCCTCCTACTTCCGCGCCACCAGAAACAGATCCAGGCTCTGGGCCGGCTGCTGGCTGATCAGGTAATCCTCATGGCTCAGCTCCTGCACAAGTCCCTGGTTACGGGTGCGCAGTAAACTACGGTTCAGGCGGTTCATGATCTCGTAGGGCACCTTTAGCAGGCTGGCCGGCAGGCGGTGCTGCAGATCCAGAATGTCCCAGCGGGTCAGGCGCTTTACGGATTGCTTGTTCTCTTCATAATAGCGCATCACCTTTTCATTACCGGTAATGCCCAGCATCTGCACCCCCTTGGGACCAAAGATAGCAGCCGCCAGAAGGGTCAGTTCATCGGCGGCATATTCCCGGATGTGCCAGGGATTGCGGCTCAGGCTGAGGGTACGGTTGGGAGTGGTCAGGTAAAGGGTACCCCCCGGTTTAAGAATACGGTGCAGCTCTTCCAGAAAGGTGGTATCGTTCAGGATATGCTCGATCACCTGAAAGCACAGCACCACATCGTACGTGTTGTCGGGCAGCGGAATGGGCGGCATCATAGTTTCGATAAACTCCACTCCCTTCATGCCCCGGGCCCTGCCCTGGGCAATGGCCGTGCTTTTGTCAAGGGCGGTATAGCCCTCACTTCTGGGGGCCAGCAGCTCCAGGCCCCGGCCATCGCCACAGCCGATTTCTGCAACAAAACCGCCGATTTTATCTTCTACATACAAATAGGGCTTCAGCAGGCGTTGGTGAATAGGATTATCCGATGCCAGGGTTTCTGAGGTAACTTCCGTCTTAAAAAGGGCCATGCGAACAGCTTAGTAGTAACTTTTTAGGTGTAGCCAGACAAAAATAGCCCTTTTTCGCATACCTTGGCAGTACTCCGGGCTGCCAGCCTAGGTTTATGGGGCTAAGTGCGGTATTTTAGTCTGGATTCTTTCACATTCAGAACAAAATACCAGCCCTGGCTGCCTGCAGACAGCCCGATAATTTTTGTGGATCACCTTATATGCCCCCTGCCCGACCGGTGCCGGAGGCTTTTTAGATATGAAGAACCGCTTTATACTCCCCCTGCTGCTGGCCCTGCTGCTGTGTGCCAGCCCCCGGGCCACCGCCCAGAACCTGAGCAGTGCCAACCTGGCCTGGAAGTACCAGCCCGATGCCCCCCTGCAGCTGGCCTGGGAGTTGTACCAGCCCCAGGGGCAACTGCCCCAGCTGGTGATACAGCTGCAGCAGAGCCAGCCCCTGCGCACCCGCTCCCTTACGGGCAGGGTGCATTACCTGGATAGCCTCAGCAGCCCCCGCCCCATGCACCTGGCGCCGCTCTTTGAGGGGGTACCCAAAGGAGAAGCCGCCACCACCGTTCGCCATGCCATTGATACCAGCCGGGGCGCCCAGTGGCTGGTGCTGGAGCTGCAGCATACCTCCGACAGCCTGCGCACCTTCTGGTACCCCCTGCACCTGCGGGACCTGCTGCATTTTGGCGCGGCCCCCTTCTATTTACAGCAGCAGAATGCCCCCACCTTTACCCCCTTTCTGCCGGTACGCGAAACCGTAGTGCCCAGGCTGGAAGCGCAAGGGGTAGACAGCCTGTTTCTCTTTCTGTACCAGCATGATTTTGGCCCGGCCCCTTCGCCCATGACGGTAGCCTCAACCGCCGCCAGCACAAAGATGGACATCAGCCAGCGCCGGCGCATCCCGGCCGGCCAACCCCTGGAGCTTCAGGCCGAAGGCTTTTACTTTCTGCAGGCCGATACGCTAAGCCTGCAGGGCAAGGGGGTACGGGTAGAGAACCGCTTTTTTCCCAGAACCCGCACGCTGGAGGCCTTTGCAGGGCCCATCCGCTACCTGAGCACCAATGAAGAATGGGCCGAGCTGGAGCGGGAGGGCTTCAGCAAGCAGGCCATTGACCGCTACTGGCTGCGCATGACCCAGTCCGAAGACCGGGCCCGGCGCATCATTCGCAGCTATTACCGGCGGGTAACGGCCGCCAACCGCCTCTTCACCTCCTTTAAGGAGGGCTGGAAGACCGACCAGGGCATGATCTATGTGCTCTACGGTCCGCCCGATGTGGTGCAGGCCCGCTACGATGGCGAGCTGTGGATCTACCGGTCAAAGGGGGATATTCCCGAATTAAGCTTTACCTTTGTGCGCACCGTAAACCCCTTTGCGCCGAACTACCACCAGCTGGTGCGGAACAAAGACTATGCACGCACCCACTTTCAGATAGTAAGTAGATGGAGAAGAGGCCAAAATTTACCATAGACCGAAGAAAAGAAGGAGAGCCCGACCTGATCTTTGGCACCCGCGCCGTGCTGGAGGCCCTGCATGCCGGCCGGGAAATAGAAGACCTGCTCATTCAGCGGGACCTGAACAACGACCTGATCCGGGAGCTGAAGGCCGCCGCTGCGGCCATCGACCTGCCCTACCAGAAGGTGCCGGCCGAGAAGCTCAACCGCATCACCAAAAAAATCATCAGGGGGTGGTCTGTTTCCTCTCCCCCATCCGCTAT
This sequence comes from Cesiribacter andamanensis AMV16, assembly GCF_000348925.1. Classification (GTDB taxonomy): domain Bacteria; phylum Bacteroidota; class Bacteroidia; order Cytophagales; family Cyclobacteriaceae; genus Cesiribacter; species Cesiribacter andamanensis. Next base: position 26,177 of record NZ_AODQ01000008.1, read on the forward strand.
GCGCCAGTGCAGGAGATTCTGGCCGCCACCTTCGAGCAGGGCAAGATGCCCCTGCTGGTGGTGCTGGACCGCATTACCGATGTACGAAACTTTGGCGCCATAGCCCGCACAGCCGAGTGCCTGGGGGCCGATGCCATAGTAGTGCCCAGCCGGGGCAGCGCCCGCATCAATGCCGATGCCATGAAAACCTCTGCCGGCGCCCTCAACTTCCTGCCCATATGCCGGGAGCCTAACCTGAAGGATACCCTGCGTTTCCTGAAAGACAGCGGCCTGCAAATTGTGGCCTGCACCGAAAAAGCCGAAAAGACCCTGGCCGAAAACGACCTGACCGGGCCTATTGCCATTCTGATGGGCTCCGAAGAGGATGGGATCTCACCTGAATACATGAAATTTGCCGACACCCAGGCCCTGATTCCCATGGCGGGCCAGGTAGAGTCCCTGAACGTTTCCGTAGCCGCCGCCATCTGCTTGTATGAGGTGGTGCGGCAGCGGGGGTAGCGCAAAGCGTGAATGCCAAAAAACAAAAAACCAGCGGTGGAAAATAACTACTTCCTGCCGCTGGTTTTTTTTAGTAAAAAAATACGCTTTTACAAAAACCGCTCCCCCTTCTGGGCCTTTACTTCGTTCACATACTCCCGGAAGCGGGCCTCATCGTCTTTGTCGCAGATGATGATCACATCATCACACTGGGCTACCAGATAGCCCTGCAGGCCCTGCACCACCAAAAGGTGATCCTTGTCGGATTTGATCATGCAGTCCTGCACATCAAAGAGCACGGCATTGCCGTCTACGGCATTGTTGCTTCCGTCCTTCTGCCGGATCTCGTGTAGCGAGGCCCAGGAGCCCAGGTCGGACCAGCCAAAATCGGCCAGCACCACATACACATTCTCGGCCTTCTCCATAATGCCGTAATCAATGGAGATGTTCTTGCTTTGCGAGTAGGCCGAGCGAATAAATTCTTCTTCCCGCGGGCTGTAATAGCAGTCGGGGCAATCCTCAAAGATCTCGGCCAGCTCGGGCAGGTGCTTGTCAAAGGCGCTGGTAATGGCGCTTACATGCCAGATGAAAATACCGGCGTTCCAGACAAAATCCCCGCTATCCAGAAAGGTCTTGGCCAGCTCCAGCTGGGGCTTCTCGGTAAAGGTCTTTACCTTCTTAAAGGTAGCGCCCGGCTCCCGCACATACTGGATATAGCCATAGCCGGTTTCGGGGCGGTTGGGGCGTATGCCCAGCGTTATAAGCTTATCCCCTTTGGCGGCCTCCTGCATGGCAGCCTGTATGGTTTGCACAAACTCCGTTTCGTGAAAGATGGCATGGTCGGAAGGGGCCACTACCATGGTGGCATCGGGATTCTTCTGCCGGATCTTGTAGGCGGCGTAGGCCACACAGGGAGCCGTATTGCGGCGCACCGGCTCGGCCAGGATCTGCTCATCTCCCAGGTAGGGCAGCTGCTCCTTTACCAGCCCTACATAGGTGCTGTTGGTCACAATATAGATATTTTCCGGCGGGCAGATGCTGCGAAAGCGGTTGGCCGTCATCTGCAGCAGGGTCTGGCCGGTGTTGAGCACATCCAGAAACTGTTTGGGCCGGTCGTTGCGGCTATAGGGCCAGAAACGGCTGCCAATGCCGCCGGCCATGATCACTACATAAAAATTCGGATCCATAGGTTAGATAATCCCTTCTTTGATGAGGTTGTGAATGTGTACAAAACCCAGCACCTCCTGCCGCTCGTCTTCGCTTACTACCACCAACTGGCTGATATTGTTTTCCTGCATCAGCTGCAGGGCCTTGGCGGCATAATCGGTAGGGCACACGGTTTTGGGCCGGGGCGACATCACATCGGCGGCGGTAAGGCCCCGCAGGTCGTCGAAGCGCTGCAGCATGCGCCGCAGGTCGCCGTCGGTAATAATGCCGATGAGCTCCTGGTTGGAGGATAATACGGCCGCAGCGCCCAAACGTTTGCCGGAAATTTCCAGAATGGTGTCCTTGAGGTTATCATCTTCAAACACCACCGGCAGCTCATTGTCCTTGTAAATATCCCCCACCTTCAGGTAAAGCTGCTTGCCCAGGGAGCCGCCCGGGTGCAGGCGGGCAAAGTCCTGGCTGGTAAAGCCGCGGGCCTCTACCAGGCATACGGCCAGGGCATCGCCCAGGGCCATGTGTACGGTGGTGCTGGTGGTGGGGGCCAGGTTGTTTGGGCAGGCCTCCTGATCAATAGTGCCATTGAGGATAAAATCAGCCTGCCGGGCCAGGTACGAGTCGGTATTGCTTACCAGGGCCGTCAGCAGCGCGCCGGTGCGCTTTAAGAGGGGTACCAGCACCTTGATCTCCGGGGTATTTCCACTCTTGGAAATACAGATCACCAGATCGTCCTTTTGCACCATGCCCAAATCGCCATGAATGGCATCGGCGGCATGCATAAACAGGGCCGGCGTACCGGTAGAGTTAAGGGTAGCCACAATTTTATTGGCCACAATAGCACTTTTGCCAATGCCTGTTACCACTACCCTGCCGCTGAGCGATAGAATTGCCTCTACACAGGCTTCGAAACTACTATCAATACCGGCGCTTACACGCTGTAAAGCAGCGGCTTCCTGCTGCAATACTTTTTGTGCAATCTGCGTTAAATTCTTAGCTTTTAGCAAAGCGGATGCATTTTTCTTTTAAATTGCAAATATAGAAAAAAACGTGGCTTAACCTTAGAAGAGAAGCACAACGATGTTAGTGGAGAATAAAGATGTCTTGAGAGAAAGGTTAAAAGAGATATTCGGGTACGATCAGTTCAGGGGAAATCAGGAAGCGATCATGCAGAACGTGCTGGAAGGCCGGAACACCTTTGTGATCATGCCCACCGGTGCCGGCAAATCGCTTTGCTATCAGCTACCGGCCCTGGTACAACAGGGAACCGCCATTGTCATCTCTCCCCTTATTGCCCTGATGAAAAATCAGGTAGATCAGCTCAATGCCCATGGCGTACAGGCGCATTTTCTGAACTCTACCCTGAGCAAGACCGAGATCAACCGGGTAAAAAAAGAAACCCTTGCCGGCAAGACCAAGCTGCTTTATGTAGCCCCAGAGTCACTGACAAAGGACGAAAACATCGAATTTCTTACAAAGGCCGATATTTCCTTTGTGGCCATTGATGAGGCGCACTGTATCTCGGAGTGGGGCCATGATTTTCGGCCCGAGTACCGCCGCATCCGCAGCATCATCAGCCGGCTGGGCAATCTGCCCGTCATCGCCCTTACCGCCACCGCCACCCCCAAGGTGCAGCAGGATATTCAGAAAAACCTGCAGATGGAAGATGCCGACCTGTTCAAATCTTCCTTTAACCGCAAAAACCTCTACTATGAGGTACGGCCCAAGAAACACACCAAAAAGCAGCTGGTACGCTTTGCCAGCCAGCACAAGGGCAAATCGGGCATTGTGTACTGCCTGAGCCGCAAAAAGGTAGAAGAAATAGCCGAGCTGCTGCGGGTAAACGGCTTTAAGGCCGCTCCCTACCATGCCGGCCTGGACCCCCAGGTGCGCATGCAGAACCAGGATGCCTTCCTCAACGAAGAGGTAGACATTATTGTGGCCACCATTGCCTTTGGCATGGGCATCGACAAGCCCGATGTGCGCTTTGTGGTGCATTATGACACCCCCAAATCGCTGGAGGGCTACTACCAGGAGACCGGCCGTGGCGGCCGCGATGGGCTGGAAGGCCACTGCCTGATGTTCTACAGCTACAACGACATCCTGAAGCTGGAGAAGTTCAACAAGGATAAGCCCGTAACCGAGCGCGACAATTCCAAGGTACTGTTGCAGGAGATGGCCTCCTATGCCGAATCATCCGTATGCCGCCGCCGCCAGCTGCTGCACTACTTTGGCGAATCCTACGAGAAAGACTGTGGCTTCTGCGACAACTGCCTGAACCCGCGGGAGAAATACGAGGCCCGCGAGGTGCTCTCTACCGTACTGCAGGCTGTAGACCAGACCGACCAGCGCTTTGGCCTGCAACACCTGGCCGAGCTCATCCACGGCACCGAAAACCAGTATATCCTGAGTTATAGCCACAACCAGCTGCCCGTATGGGCCACAGGAAGTGATGAACCGCTGGACTATTGGAAATCGGCCATCCGCCAAGCGCTGCTCTACGAGTTTCTGGAAAAAGACATCGAAAACATTGGCGTACTCAAGCTCACCCCCAAGGGCGATGCCTTCCTGATTGCCCCCCATAGCCTTAGCTTTACGCTGGACCACGACTACAGCACCGATGAGGTAGAGGAGGAAAACGAAAAGGAAATGCCCGTGGTGCAGCGCTCCTATGATGAGGCCCTCTTTGCCCTGCTCAAAGACCTGCGCAAGAAACTGGCCAAGCAAAAGGGGCTCCCCCCCTATGTGCTGTTCCAGGACCCCTCGCTGGAAGAAATGGCCACCGTTTACCCCACCTCTACCGAAGCCCTGGCCCAGATCCAGGGCGTAGGCATGGGCAAGGTGAGCAAGTTTGGCAAGCCCTTTATTGAGGCTATCAGGAAATTTGTAGAGGACAATGATATTGTACCGGCAACCGATGTGGTGGTAAAAAGCGCCGGCACCCGCTCCAAGACCAAGATCTTTGTGATTCAGCAGATCGACCGCAAGATTGCCCTGGAGGAAATAGCCGGTTCGCTCAACATGAGCATGGATGAGCTGCTATCCGAGATCGAGCACATCTGCTACTCGGGCACCAAGCTGAACCTGGATTATTACCTGGAGGATTATATGGACGAAGAGCGCCAGGATGAGATCTACGACTATTTTATGAGCGCCGAGACCGATAGCCTGCGGGCCGCCCTGGAAGAGCTTGGTCCGGAAGACTTTAGCGAAGACGAACTGCGGCTGATGCGGGTAAAATTCCTGTCGGAACACGCCCTCTAAGGCCGCCCTCCTATCCCCTTTCTCAGGCTCTCCCTTTCAAGAGAGCCTGTTTTGGTTTAACTTTTGGCAAATTTTATGGCTAGTCCCCAATTTTTATGAATATTTTGATTCTTGGCGGCGGCGGACGGGAGCATGCATTTGCCTGGAAACTCAGCCAGAGCCCCCTCTGCCAGCAGCTTTATGTAGCCCCGGGCAATGCCGGCACCGCCCAGCTGGCCCAAAACCTGCCCCTTGATCCGGAAAACTTTGAGGCTGTAAAAGAGGCTGTGCTCCGGCACCAGATTGGCCTGGTGGTGGTAGGCCCCGAAGCGCCCCTGGTAGCAGGCATCCGCGATTTCTTTGAGCAGGATGCGCAGCTGCGCCCCATTCCCCTGATAGGCCCGGGCCGCCTGGGTGCTCAGCTGGAGGGCAGCAAAGACTTTTCCAAGGCCTTTATGCTGCGCCACCGCATCCCTACGGCTGCGGCCCGCACCTTTACCAAAGACTACCTGCAGGAAGGCCTGGCCTACCTGACCGATGAGCCCATGCCCATTGTGCTGAAGGCCGATGGCCTGGCCGCCGGCAAGGGGGTGGTGATCTGCCAGACCGAAGAAGAAGCCCGGCAGGTACTGCAGCAAATGCTGGTAGAGGATAAATTTGGCAAAGCCGGGGCAAAAGTGCTGGTAGAACAGTTTCTGGACGGCACCGAACTGTCTGTTTTTGTGTTGACCGATGGAAAGGACTACCTGATCCTGCCCGAAGCCAAGGACTATAAGCGCATTGGCGAAGGCGATACCGGCCCCAATACGGGCGGCATGGGAGCTGTTTCGCCTGTCTCTATAGCCGATAAGGCATTCATGGATAAAGTAGAGGAGCAGGTGGTTAAGCGCACCATTGCCGGCCTGCAGCAGGATGGTATCCCCTTTCAGGGCTTTCTCTTTATAGGCCTGATGAAGGTTAAGGGAGAACCCTTTGTGATCGAGTACAATGTGCGCATGGGCGATCCCGAAACACAGGCTGTGCTGCCCCGCGTGGGCAACGACCTGGCCGAGCTGTTTCTGGCCACCGCTCAGGGCCGCCTGGGCAATCAGCAGATCCATACCCTACCCGGAGCTACGGCTACCGTAGTGATGGCTGCGGGCGGCTATCCTGAGGGCTATGAAAAAGGCAACCCCATCAGCGGCCTGGGCCCTGTGCAGGAAGGCGCGCTGGTGTTTCACGCCGGCACCCGGGAAGAGGAGGGGCAGGTAGTAAGCAATGGCGGGCGGGTACTGGCCGTAACCGGGCAGGGCCCCAACCTGCAGCAGGCCCTGGAGCGTGCCTATGCGCAGGTAAATGGGATCCGGTGGGCAAATAGCTACCACCGCCGCGATATTGGGCAGGATGTATTGGCATAATCGGCCAAAAATGCTTAATATCGCTAGAATGCTAAAACTGTGGACCTGCCAGTGGGCAGGTTAATCTAACGTAGGGAAGAGTATTATGGGATGTTCATCATGTAGCACTGGAAGCAGCAACGGCAGCACAACGGCAGGATGCCAGAACAATGGCGCCTGCAGCACCGGAGGCTGTAATAAAATGAATGTATTTGACTGGCTCTCCAATATGGACATGCCAGTAGTCGATAAATTTGATATTGCCGAAGTACGCTTTAAGAACGGACGCAAGGAATTTTTCCGCAACATCAATGGCGTGGAGCTTACCACCGGCGATGCCGTAGTGGTAGACGTGCCCAACGGCCATCACATTGGCCATGTATCGCTGCAGGGCGAGCTGGTGCGGCTGCAAATGCAGAAAAAGAAGATCCGCAACGATGATAACATACGGGCCGTGTACCGCATTGCCACGCAGAAAGACCTGGAAAAATACCAGGAGCTGCAAAACAAGGAAATGCCCATCATGTACCGTACCCGCGAGATCATCCGGGAGCTGAACCTGCAAATGAAGCTTACCGATGTGGAGTACCAGGCCGATGGCACCAAGGCCACCTTCTACTACTCGGCCGAAGACCGGGTGGATTTTCGCCAGCTCATCAAAGTGCTGGCCTCGGAGTTCCGGCTGCGGGTAGAGATGCGGCAGATCAGCCTGCGGCAGGAAGCGGGCCGCCTGGGGGGTATAGGCTCCTGCGGGCGGGAGCTCTGCTGTGCCACCTGGCTCTCAGACTTCAAGAGCGTAAGCACCACGGCCGCCCGCTACCAAAACCTCTCGCTAAACCCCAGCAAGCTCAGCGGCCAGTGCGGCCGTCTGAAGTGCTGCCTCAACTACGAGCTGGAAACCTATATGGAAGCCCTGGAGGATATACCAGCCGTAAACCAGCCCCTGATTACCGAAAGAGGCGAGGCATATCTGCAAAAAACCGATATCTTTCGGAAAATGATGTGGTTTGGCTTTGGCGGCGACGACCAGTGGCACCCTGTACCGGCCAGCCGGGTGCAGCACATTCTGGAAATGAATACCAAGGGGCTTACCCCGGCTACCCTGCTGGAAGACAAGCTGCCCGAGCTGGACGAAGGGCCTAAAGTACTAAACCAGGACCTGGCCCTGATGGACAAGCGCTTCGAGAAAAAAGCCGCCACCACCAAAAAGAAACGTCGCAAAAAACCAAAGCCTAAAAAAGGAGATGACACACGTTCTTAAGCTGGCCGGAATTGGCCTGTTGCTGTTCCTGATGCTCAGTGCCTGCGACGAGCGCAGGGTATTTGAACAGAACGTAGATATTAAGGAGTATGCCTGGCATAAAGATTCGGTGATCCACTTTCAGGTGCCTATCCAGCAGCCGGAGCTGGGGTATAACATCTACTACAACCTGCGCAACGCGCTCTCCTACCCCGCCCAGAACCTCTATCTGCAGATTGAAATTGCCGATTCGGCCGGGCGGCCGCTGGCAACCGACCTCAACAACATTGAGCTGTTCGATAGGGCCACGGGCAAGCCCTATGGCGATGGGCTGGGCGATATCTTTGATCATCAGGTACCGGTCTACCAGAATTTCCGCTTTCCCCATGCGGGCACCTTTGACATCCGCATTCAGCACCGCATGCGGGAGAGCGACAAACGCATCATGAAGGACAATCACCTGCCCTTTATCATGTCTGTAGGGATACGGGTAGAAAAAGCTGCCAGTGAGGAAGAGGGGTAGCCAATAAGCCCTTCATTTTCAGGGAGAACATGAATATAAAAAGCGCTGGAGATATGTCTTCAGCGCTTTTTTGTTTTAAGCGATGAGGGTAAGCAGGAACACAGGCGGTATCTGGTGCTATCCTATTTGTTAGCATCAGCCACAAACACGATCCCTTTGCCATTAAGTTACGACAAAATGGGTTCAGAGAACCTATTACATGTATATCACAGGTTCGGGGAACCTGCGATAGCAGGGCGAGGGGGGGTAAGCAGAAGAAAGCGTAAGTGGAGCGCTATTCTAAGAAAACTGCCCGTTTCGCTGGTTCGAGCCTGTGGCTCGGATCCTCATCCAGTGTAATATGGTCCCAGTATAGTAAAGTCCGAGCCACAGGCTCGAACCAGCGAAATATGCTCCCCTGGATCTGGCTATCATCAAGCGCCTGGCGGGAACCGAGCCCTTAGACGGCCACCCGCTGCACTACTTTTGGCGCAGGCTGGCTGGCCTTGGGGAGCCGTACGGTAAAACAAGTACCCTTCTCTTCTTCGGAACTGATCTCCAGGCTTCCCTGGTGGCGCTCGATGAATTCCTTGCAGAGCATCAGGCCCAGGCCACTGCCTTTTTCATTTTCGGTACCCCAGCTGGAGCGCAGGCTTTTATCTTCCAGCAGCCTGCCTAAGAGTTCGGGCCGGATGCCGATTCCGGTATCTTCTACCTGTATGAGGGTATGTGTTTCAGTTTCCCGGGTGCGCAGATATACGTTGCCTCCCCTGCGGGTAAACTTAAGGGCATTGCCCAGCAAGTTGCGCAGCACCAGGTTCAGCATGTGCCGGTCGGCGGTTACCTGCTGCGCCTGACAATCGGTCTGCAGCCGGATCTCTTTGGCCAGGGCGGTGCTCTCCAGCAGCAGCAGGTTTTCATCCACCACCTTTTGCAGGTCAAGCGTACGGGGGGCAAAGGTGATGAGACCGCTCTGGGCAGAAGACCACTGCAGGAGGTTGTCCAGCAGGCTGGTGAGCCCCTGCAGGGAGCGCTCGATGCGGCCGGTGAGCCGGTGCATTTCCGCTTCGCTAAACTTGCTGTGCCCGCTATGCAGCAGGCTTACAAAACTTTTAAGGGTAACCAGCGGGCTGCGCAGGTCATGAGCCAGGATGCTGAAAAACTTGTCCTTGGTTTCGTTAAGCTCCTTTAGCTCCCGCTGGGAGGCCAGCAGCTTCTGATTCATTTCTTCCAGCAGCAGGTTTTTCTGAATGATCTCCTGATTCTGATCGGCCAGCTGCCGGTTTTGCCGGCGCTTGGTCTGGTAGCTCTTGTAGAGAATAAAGGAGATGCCCATGGCCGTAGATACCAGCAGCACAAACACAATCACCAGGTTATTTTTACGATAAAGCTCCAGCTGGCTGATCTCAAACTCCTTGCTGAGCAGCTCCATTTCCTTGCCCTGGATCAATTCTGAAAAAGCCCGTTCCTTGCGCTCCAGTTCCAGTTTTTTGGCCATTTCGGCCATTTGCGCCTGGGCCTCCTGGCGGTAAAGGGTGTCTTTATAGGCTGCATACTCCTTTTTGTAACGATAGGCCTTTGCAAAGTCCTCTCCCTCGGCATAGAAATCGGCCAGGTACTGGTAGGCCTCTACCTGGCGCTGCACATTCTGTACCCGTTGGGCGGCCTTCAGCGCCTTCAGAAAGTTTTGCTCGGCCTCATCTACCAGCCCCATCTTTTGCTGTGCTTCGCCAATGTTCATGAGCACCACGCTCAGGTCCCGCACGCTCTGCTGCTGCTCCAGCAGGGTATAGGCCTGCTTTAAGTAGGCAAGCGCAGCCGGATACTTTTTCTGGGCCTTGTTCACTACGCCCAGATTATTGAGCACTGCGGCATAGCTGGCGGGATCTTCTTCTTTATTGATGTAGTGCAGGCTTCGCTCAAAATACACAATGGCCGCCGGGTACTCCCGCAGAAAGTAGGATAGTCCGCCCAGGTCTTTGAGCGACCTGCCGATCACAAGGCGGTAGTTTTTGCGCAGGGCAATGCTCAGGGCCTCCTGATAGTAGTGCTCTGCTTCGGCATAGAGGGCCCGCTGCTGGTACAGGCCGCCCAACTGACGGATGGTGCGGGCCATCATGAGCGTATCCTGCAGCTCTCCATAGAGCTTGCGGGCATCGGTAATGTACTGAAGGGCGGTGGCATATTTCGCCTGATCCTGGTAATAGACCCCCAGGCTGCGCATGGCTTCGGCCATGCCGGGCTTGTAGCCAATTTGCTGTGATAGCTCCAGCGCCTGCCTGCCCAGCGTATAGGCCTGATCAGGGGCACGGTCCAGCTGCCGGCGCGCCAGCACATTCAGGCTTTTAATGCTGTCGGTCAAGGCCTGCTGGTTTTTGAAAGCTGCCGGGGGTGCTGACTGGCCCAGCACCGGCAAGCTGCAAAACAGCAAAAGCAAACCCAAAAAAATGATACTTCTACCTCCCATTCCTCATAATCAATAAACGAAAATAGCCAGATCTGTCCATATATACCGGACAACAATAGTACTTTCCTTACATGGGGATTTGTTCTACAGCTGCAGATAGTGCATTCTTCCAAGTTCATTTCCCACCAAAAGGGAGGAATTGCTCAGGAACAAAATGGCTTCCGCTTGGCCCGTCCAGGGCAGGCGAAGGCAGCTGATAGGCTGCTGCAGCATGTGTTCAGGCCCCTGCACCGCAAAGAGGTAAACCTTGCCATAGGTAAGCAGTGCCAGGGTGCGGCCATCAGGACTAATGTCTGCCCCAGTCACCAGGTCATTCACATAGGCCGACTCCAGGGGCTGGGCTGCATAGCTGCCGGCCGTATCGGGCAGGCTGTAGTGCTGCACCCGCTTATCGCCGCGGGCCTTGGTAAAGAGGTGCAGACGCCCCTGGTACCAGAAAAAGGCTTCACAATCGTAGTTCATGCCCTTTTTGGAGGGCGGAAAAGCCTGCTGGTCGGCCCAGTAAAAGGAGATGGTATCGATCTGCTGGCTAAGGGGGTCTACTTTAAAAATACGCAGGTTGCGCCGCTGGTTTAGATTATTGCCAAAATCACCTATGTAAAGAGTGCCATCGGGGCTACGGGTGAGCGATTCCCAGTCCTGGTTGTGCAGGGGCAGCGGCAGGCGTTCCAGCAGCTGTCCGTTGGAGGCGATCTTGAAGAGAGCCGCCTCCCCACCCCCATCGACCAGCGTCCAGAAAGCGCCACCGCCGGCATGGGCCAGGCCGGAGCTCTCCCGAAGCTCCCGGGGCATGCGGGCATAGCGCTCAAGCTGGTAGCCCGGCAGCGCCTGCCGATCGGCCGGCGGACAGCAGCCCAGAAATAGGGCCCTGAAGCTCAGCATCAGGGCAATGAGCTTGGCGCTAAGCATCCAGGTGGTTTAAGAAGCGGCTGACCTTTTCCAGAAACTTTTGCCTGTGCAGCCAGAAATCCCGGCTGTAGAAGCGTTGCCAGGGCCAGTTGGCCCCTTCCAGCAGCTTGTACTGGTACACATGGCTTTCCTTGAGGGTCTGGGCATGGTAGTAGTGCAGGTCGTCGGTCAGCAGCAGGCCCAGGTACTTGTGGTGGTGCATGGCCGTAAGATCGGCAAAGGGCTGCCGCTCGCCTACCTGGTACTCGGGATGATCCAGCGTCTGCACAATGCGCTCTTTAAGCAGCCACTGCAGCTTCTGGCGGGGCAGCTGGCGGGGTTGCGGCCAGAAGCCCCCCTCCGATACCCGTTTGGCAAAGGCCAGGTACTCCCTGAAGAGCTTGGGGCCCTCATGTTTGGCATCGGCTACCTCCAGCTGCTCGGGCCAGATGCTGCTCACCACATAAATGGTTTCGCGGGCGCGGGTTACGGCCACATTCAGGCGGTTTTCGCCCCCGGCCTGGCTCAGGCTGCCAAACTGCATGAGCATACGCCCCCGGGCATCGGGCGCATAGCCTACGGAAAAGACAATGATGTCCCGCTCATCGCCCTGCACATTTTCAATGTTCTTGACAAAAAGGCTATCGGGCAGGCGCACCCCCTGCCGGGCAGCCGTTTCTTCCAGCATGTCCTGGATGAGCCCCTGCTGGCGGGCATTAAAGGTAACCACGCCAATGGTCTGCGGCTCGTACCAGGGCACCCCATCGCCGGAAAGGGATTCTTTCTGCTTCTCGTTGCTGATCAGGCCCAGCACCAGCTTTACTACCTCGGCGGCTTCCTGCCGGTTCTGCTGCTCTTCCCATACCCCTTCGGTCTTAAAAAAGCGAATGGCCGGCTCGCCCGCATTCATGCGGCGGCGGTCGGGCACCAGCTCCAGCGTATGTTTGTAAAAATGCTTGTTGGAGAAGTAAATAAGCTCGGGCGAACGGCTGCGGTAGTGACCCATCAGCTGCACCTGGGGCAGGTAGCGCTGGGCCAGGTCCAGCAGGGATTCTACTTCGGTATCGGGCTGATCTTCTTCCTGCCCATCCTCCCAGCGCACCTGGTACAGGTCATTGGGCTGCAGCTGCTTGCTATCGCCACTGATGAGCACCTGACGCCCGCGGTACACGGCCGGCAGACCCTTCTCCACAAAACACTGCGAGGCCTCATCAAAGATCACCAGATCAAAGAGCGGCTCCATGGGAAATACGGCCGATACAGCTTCGGGCGAGGCCATCCAGCAGGGCAGCAGGCGAAACACCTCATCGCCATGCTGGGCCAGCAGCTTGCGAATGGGCCAGATCTTGCGCTTTTTGCTTACCTGGTGGCGCAAATCGCGGTACGTCACCTGGTTGTTGAGTCGGTTGTACTCCAGCTGCTGGTAGGTTTGCTCCCGCACGCGCATGTGCAGGATCTCCTGGCTGAGCTGGGCCTTTTCCTGCAGACAGGCCTGTAACTCCTGCTCCAGCTGCTGCAGCTGGCCGGTAGAAGGCGCCCGCAGCTGGGGGTATTTGGCCTCCAGGTGGCTGATCCAGGTCATGCGCAGGCTGTTGAGAAAGTAGGCTACAATTTGCTCTTCCCCAGATCCGGGGGGGGATTCTACCACCACTTTTTCCATCAGCTGCAGCTCCGGGTCGGGCAGGGCCTCCCGCAGGCGGTCAAATTCGGCGATGAGGTCAAAATCTTCCTCCAGCGAGGCCATCATCTGGCGGGCCTTGCTTTCGGAGCCCAGCAGCTTTTCAATCTGCACCGGGCTCAGGTACTGCTGCCATTCCTCCCGCTTTTGCTTAATGCTGCCCAGCAGCTTCAGCATTTCCTCCACCCCTTCTTTGAGCTCGGCATAGGTGAGTTTGCGCAGGTTGAAGTAATGATCAAAGTTGCGAATGCCCCAGAGTTGCTCCAGTGCTTTGAGCGACTTGCGCTGCAGCCGGAACCACTGCTGAAAGTCCAGTTTTTGCCGGGGCGCGGGGATATCCTGCAGCCACTCGGCCTCCCGCAGCTGGCTAAGGTTATGCTCCAGGTTCAGGCGATTGTCCAGCTTGCGCATGAGCAGCTGCACATCCTCACTCCTATTGCTCAGGCCGTTGGCCTGCATCACGGCCATGATCTCGCCATTCTGGGGCGTAAAGTACTTCCACTGCAGAAATTTTACCAGGTTGCGTTGCGCCTCCCGCCGCTCCAGCAGCACTTCCTGAAAGGGAATGAGCTTTTCGGTGGGCAGGCTAAGCTCGGGGCCGTCGCCCTCCCAGCAAACCATCAGCTGTTTTTCCAGCTGCTGCAGCCACGCGCCATCAATGCTGGCCCGCCGCATGCCCAGCATGTGCTGCACATTGGCATACACGGCCGGGTTGCTGAGCATCTCCAGCAGCTTTTCCATTTCAGGCTCGCGCAGCAACAGGTACTCGGCCGTCTCGTAGGTAATATCATGGCGCAGGTGGCTGCTCAGCTGCTGGGAGAGCTGCTGGCGAAAGGCCTGGATCTGCTGCAGGTAGGTGAGCATCTGCTGCTGATCGGCCGGGCCCAGGCCGGCAAAGGACTTGCGCTCCAGCCAGGGGTGATTGCCCCGCCGGAAGAGGGCCGAGAGGTGCATGTATTGGCGGAAGCGGCGCACAAAATCATCGGCCCTGCCTTCGCTAAAGGGGTAGTACCGGAAGGACTGCTTCAGGTCCAGCCAGGGGGCATCCTTTTCGGTGGTGAGGTAGAGCTCCTTTGGCGATACGCCGCATTCGCTATCATCAAAAAGGGCTTCTTTAAAAGCGGCCAGCTCGTCTTTGATCTGCTCGGCCCGGCGGCTGAGCTGCTGAAAGCGGCGCTCCAGCTGAATGGTGTCCAGGCCGTAATTGTTGTTGCGGTACTCCCCTACCCGGTCTATCTGGCTGCTGAGCTGCTCATAGATCTTTTTGCGGTCCCAGCGAAAGTCATGCACCAGGGCCACAAAATCGGTTACCCCCTTGCTCTCCAGGCGCTGATGCACCACATCAAGGGCGGCCTTTTTTTGTGAGACCAGCAGCACCCGTTTGCCTTTGGCAATAAAATCGGCAATAAGGTTGGCAATGAGCTGGCTCTTGCCTGTGCCGGGAGGGCCCTGCACCACCAGCGACGCACCAGCCTTTACAGCCCTTATGGCGGTTTCCTGGCTGGCATCCATTTCAAAGGGCGTATTGAGGCTTTCTTCCTTAACCTGCCGGCCCAGGGCCACCATGGGGTGCAGCGCCTCGGTAGGGTTGGGCAGCTGGGCCTGCATGCGCTGCTGCATGAGGTCTTCCAGGCTATCAAAGGGCTGCTGATCGATCAGGAAATTATAGTCGGGCACAATGTAGGAGCCCGCCTGCGGAAAGATGCCCAGCACAGCCTGCTGCTGCACCTGCAGCTCCCCGGGCTTGATGGCAGCCTGCAGGGCTGCGGCCGAGAGGTTCTCGAAGGGCTGCAGCTGATCGGCAAAGAAGGTTTCGGTAAACTGCAGGGCCAGGGGCGGTTCTTTAAAGAGCTTGTAGAGCTTGGTGCGAAACAGGCGGCTGTCGGCATCCCATTCACTGAAATTTTTCTCGAAGAGCTTTTCGGGTATCTTGTGCTGGTTGTAATGCGCATAAGCCAGCAAAAAGCTCTTATTAAGCGTAACAGGCAGCTCGGGCCGCTGCACCAGCCGCCACTCGGCCCCTTCTTCTACAATATCAACCGGAAAAAAGAGCAGCGGGCAGCGCACGGGCGTACCATCGGAAAAGCTGCCCATGATAAACGGCCAGCCTATATAAAGATCCTGGGCGCCTCGCTCCTCCACTATAAAGCGGGTGGTGCGCTGCAGCTGGCGGATGCGGCGGCTGATGGTGTTTACACTTTCATCGCGCGGATCGGCCAGGGGCGATAAGGGGGCCTGTCTGCGGGCTATCAGCCCCTCAATCACCCCAAAAGCGGAGGTATTGGGGTAGAGATAGTTGGCATCCCACAGATCCAGGAAATGCCCGGCCACCAGCCTGCGCAGCAGCAGGGAGCGGTTGCTCCCCGTAAGGTTGGTCAGGCGACGCAGGTAAAGCTTCAGCAGCGTTTGCATAGAAGAATATAACCGGTTAAGGAAGGGACACAGGCAGCGCTAAAGATAACAATTACCGAAAACATACGCCCTACTTTTCTGCTCAGGGGGTAGTGAACGTAAGGTACGGGGCAATTTTCCGGATAAATTCCGCATCCAGCTGGTGGATCATCAGCAGGTCTTCTGCCTGCTGATAGGGCCCATGCTGCCGGCGATAGGCCACAATCCAGCCGGCCTGCCTGCGGCTGATATACGGATGGCTGGCCAGCTGGGATTCATCGGCCTGGTTAATGGCCAGCAGCCGGAGCTGAGGCGAAGGAGGCAGATAAGCTTTTTCCAGCAGGGCATCTGCCACTTCTGGCGGAATGCCGTAGACATCGCGTACCTGCTCGGCCGCTACAAATCCGCCCAGGGCCTCCCGAAACTTAATGATGCGGGCACTGAGCACCGGGCCTATGCCCCGGATGGCCTGCAGCTGCAGGCTGTCGGCCTCATTGAGGTTAAAGGGGGCCACCTCTTTGCGCTCCGGCCAGGCGGGCCTTGGTTCGGGCCGGGTACGCTCCCCTTCCCTGGCGGTGGTATAGGTAGCCTGGCGGGGAGCCGGCGGGGGAATCTGAATGTAGGGCTCCAGCTGCAGGTAGAGTGCTTCGGGCAGGCCATAGAGCTTGCGCAGGTCTTCCTTCTTGCGGAAAACGCCCCCCTTGCTGCGGTAGTTGAGCAGGCGCTGGGCCAGCGGCTGGGGAACCCCCAGCGCCAGCAGCGAATCAAGCGAAACCCGGTTGGGATCAAAAACAAAGCGCTGGTGCTCCGCTTCGCCCAGATCGGGCTGGGCCAGGGCCGCCGCCGGTGGCACCTCTATACTCTTTTGTGCGTCCAGCAGGGCCATGAGGCTATCGAGCTGCTGCTGATCGGCCTGGGGCTGGTAGGGACTGGCCGGCAGCAGGCGGTACACCAGCAGCGCCAGCATGAGCAACACTACGCCAGCGGCCACTACAATAAAACTGCGGGCCTCCATACGGCTAAATCCAAAAAAATTGCGGACAAAGCGCTCAATGCCGTGCCTCATAGGGGAGTTGAAAAATAGAAAAAGGCGACACTACGCCGCCTTTTGGGTATATCTCATCTATATCTCATCATCATTTTCAGAAAAGCTATCGGGCTCTGGCCGCTTGGGCGCCCGCAGCACTTTCAGGAAAAAGTAGCCTGTGATAATGGTTACCGATAGCTGAACCACAATCATGGTGATTAGTGCACTTGTAGTCATACCTTAGATCCTCCCGGTTAATCTGCGCATGCGCGTAGCTTTGTTTACCAATAAACTTACAAAAACGAATAACAGGATCAGCAGGATGCGCGACATATCAATATAAAAGATATTGTTGATAAAATCGCCGCTGGCCAGGGCCGTTCCTTTTTCTACCGTGGCACCCTGGGCTACCAGCAGTTGCTTATCATCGCCAAACTGGTAGGTTTTTACCACCATTAGCGAGTCAAAGGTGGTAACATCGCCCAGGCGGCTTTCGGTGATGGAGAGTGGCAGGGCTTCTCCGGCATCGTTGCGGTAGTATTGCTCCCGTTTCAGGATATCCACCACCTGCCGGCCCCGATCATCGGTGCGCAGGGGACCTACTTCACCGGCTACTTCAGACTGGTACTCGTCAGCAAAATACTCCCGGTTTACCTCTACCCCCTTGTTCTGGATCTTGCCAATGATGCTGCTGGCATCCAGCTCCCAGTTGCCGGCCAGGGCCGCCGACCAGTCGTTATTCTTGGGGGTGATCAGCGCTCCCAGAAACACCACCAGGATGATCAGGGGGGTAACGTATTTAATAATGGGCTTGAAGAAGAGGGGTACCTTGATGTCGGCCCCGCTGGTAAGCTCGTTCCAGGCCTTGTCGATGCCAAAACGCCAGCTGAAGATAATGCTTTCGGCCAGGGCAAAGATCACCAGCGATACGGTACCGGCCCAGTAATCATACTCATCAAACACACCCTGGTTAAAGAAAAAGACGGTGGGCAGGCCCATGAGCAGTACCAGCCCACCAAAGGACCAGGCCGCCTTGTTGCGTCCCCAGTTAAATTCATCCTCCATAAAGCCCATCCAGGGGGTACCCATGGCCAGCGAAGAAGTAATGCCCGCAAAGAAGAGCAGGCCAAACCAGAACAGACCCGCCAGGGTAGACAGCAGCGGCCCCCACTGGTCAAAGAGGTAGGGCATGGTCTGGAAGGCCATGGCAAAACCGGCATTTTCTTTTACCCAGTCCAGGCCCAGATAACCAACTGCAATGGGAATAACGATGGAAGCACCCAGCACTACTTCCACAAAGCCGTTCATCCAGCCGGCGCTCATGGCATTGAGGGCAATATCATCCTTGGGCCGTACGTAGGAGGCATAGCAGTGAATGGTACCCATGCCCACCGAAAGAGTAAAGAAGATTTGTCCGGCAGCGGCCAGCCATACCTTCGGATCGGTAAGGGAAGTGAACTGCGGCTCCCACAGAAAGTTCAGGCCCAGGGCCGAATCGCAGTCCTCACAGCCTTCGGGTGCGCCGCTGGCCCCCAGGGTAAAGCCCCGGAACGCCAGGAACGCTCCGAATAGCAGGAGCATGGGAACGCCAATTTTGGCCACCTTCTCTACCCCGCCCTGCAGGCCTCGGGAGAGAATGTAGGTATTCAGCAGCAGACACAGAATATAGAATACCACCGCCTCATAGGGGATGCCGGTGGTGCTAAAGCCAATGTTGACATAATCGCCGAAAAACTGGGCCACCTGGCTCTGGCTAAGGCCTGAGAAAGTCTGGGCCAGCGAGTGGTATACATAGGAGAGGGTCCAGGACTCAATGTAGCAGTAGTAGGCCGCTACGGCAATGTTGGTGAAAATGCCAAACACCCCAAAGTACTTCCAGAACCGCAGGCGGGTCATGTTATCCAGAATAAAGGGGGTAGAGTGGTTATTGAAACGGCCGCCATACCGGCCCATGGTCCACTCGATCCACAACAGGGGAATGCCCATTAAAAGAAAGCACACCAGGTAGGGGATGATAAAAGCGCCCCCGCCATTTTGTACTGCCTGTACCGGAAATCTCAAAAAGTTACCCAGACCAACAGCATTACCGGCCATGGCCAGAATAAGCCCCACCCGGGTACCCCACGATTCTTTGTTTGTGCTCATGCAGCTTGAATTTGCGCAGAAATTTGTAGAAAGCCACTGTGCGCCGAAAGGCCGGCGGCTACAGAAAGGCCGAAAATAAAGGCTTCATGCCCATATATCAAAGCTTTCTGCCCTAATCTTCTGCACAGCGGGCCGAGAATGGCTGAACAATAGCACAAAAGGGCCTGTTAAAATTCAATAAAAGCCGTATCTTCCCTGTAGATTATGCACTGCAGGCACCTGCCTGATTTTTTACTATAGCCGAACCGGGAATACCCCTTTGCTTGTTAGCCTGGCGGAGATGACAAAGCTCATTATTTAAACCTGTTCTAAATAAGGAGATACTGATCTAGGTCATTTAATTTCTTCGCTTTCTGAGTTAATTTTGCAGCTGGTAACTGAAAATGATGCAAATCGGATTTAAAGCACTAAGTCTCTCATTTAAAAAGGCTCCCCTGGAAATCAGGGAGCTGGTTTCACTTTCAGAAGAGAATTGCCAGGCGCTTTTACAGCACCTGCGCGATGTGCTGGGCCTTGCCGAAGCGCTGGTCATCAGCACCTGCAACCGCACCGAAATCTACTATGCTGCCGAGCAGGACCTGAGCCGGGAGCTGATAGGCCTGATTGGGGTTCAGAAGGGCATTTTGCGCACTGAAACCATTCAGCATTACTTTGAGTCGTTTACCGAGACCGAAGCCGCTGTTCGCCAGCTGTTCCGGGTAGCCCTGGGCCTGGAGTCACAGGTGGTGGGCGACCTGCAGATCAGCCACCAGATCAAGCGGGCCTATCAGTGGACCGCCGATGCCAACATGGCCGGTCCTTTTCTGCACCGCCTGCTGCATGCCATCTTCTTTACCAACAAAAAGGTAGTACAGCAAACCAGCTTCCGCGATGGTGCCGCCTCAGTATCCTATGCCGCGGCCGAGCTGGTAGAAGAGCTTACCGCCAACCTGCTCAATCCGCAGGTGCTGCTGGTAGGCCTGGGTGAGATTGGCGCCGATGTGTGCCGTCACCTGAGCAAGCAACCCCACCTGCACCTCACCATCAGCAACCGTACCCTGGCCAAAGCCGAGGCCATGGCTGCCGAGTGTGGCGCCCGTGTGATTCCCTTTGAAGAGGTACAGGCCGCCATTTGTGATGCCAACGTGGTGATCTCATCCGTGGCCATGGAGCAGCCCTTCATTACCCGCGCGGCCCTGGAGCAAAGTCCCCGCCTGGGCTATCAGATCTATGTAGACCTATCGGTACCCCGCAGCATTGATGCCCACGTAGAGGAGCTGCCCGGCGTACTGCTCTATAATGTCGATAACATCAACAACCTGGCCTCTGCCGCCCTGGAGCGTCGCAAAGAGGCTATTCCGCAGGTAGAACTGCTGGCCGAAGAAGCGATTGTTGAGTTTTTTGACTGGACACGCGATATGATGGTATCCCCTACCATCCAGAAACTAAAAAATGCCCTGGAGCAAATACGCCAGGAAGAAATTACCCGTTACCTGAAAACCTGCAGCGAGCAGGAAGCCCAACTGGTAGACCGGATCACCAAAAGCATGATGCAGAAGATCATTAAACTGCCCGTGCTTCAACTCAAAGCCGCCTGCAAGCGCGGCGAAGCCGAAACCCTCATTGATGTGCTCAACGACCTCTTTAACCTGGAGGCCAGCACCCAGCCGCACAAGGACTAAGCTTTTTCCCGGCAACCGGAACTCTCTCGTCAGCAATACCCTTAAGGAACGGTATGCCCCATTTAGTTGTACGTACTCTTGCATTTATGTGCCTGCTGCTGGCTGCCGCAGGCGCCCCTGCGGCAGGCGCCCCTGTGGCAGGCACCCCTGCGGCAGGCGACCCTGCGGCAGGCACCTCCGCTTATGCCACCAATTCACCCGTTCCCTCGGCGGGGCCGCTGGTCATTAAAAAAGAAGGCAACAAATTTGGCCTGGTCAATGAACGGGGCAAACAAGTGCTTCCCCCCCGCTACGACAGTCTGCAGTATACCCGCCACAACGAGCACTACATTGCGTACATGCGGCAAGCCGGCAGCAAGCAACAGGCCGGCCTTATCAATGCCAAAGGCAAGGAACTGATCCCCATTCGCTTTGCCCGGGTAAGCCCCATCTCTCCCAGCCGCTATGCGGTAACCGACCATCAGAAAAAGGTAGCCCTCTTCAACGAGTTTGGCGAGGCCAAGACCCCCTTTGCCTTTGATGAGATCACCGCCTTTTTTGGCAAACTGGCCCGCTTTTATCAAAATGGACGGGCCGGTGTGCTGGATACCGACGGCACCATTCGCCTGGAGGCCCAGTACCAGGATGTGATCATTCACAGCGACCAGACGGTAGATGCCCTGCCCCTGCGTAAATGGGCCATTACCGATGGCAACAACAAACTGCTCTATACCCTGCAGTACGACAGCATCCGCCCCCTGGGAGAAGACCGCTGGGCAGCTACCACCCGCTTTTATGATTCGGTAGGCCGCCCCACTACCATGACCGCCCTTACCGATGCCAGCGGCAGCATGCTCATCCCCTACCGGGCCATGAAGCTGGATGCCTACCAGGAGGGCGTGGCCCGGGTTGAAGAAAAGGGGCGCTTTGGCCTGCTGGACCTGAAGGGAAATTACGTACTACCTGCCGAATGGGACTCCCTGGGCGTAGCGCAGGGCACGGTAGTGGCCGGCATGCGCATAGGCGGCAACTGGTACTGGCACCTCTTTGATCTGAAGGGCAACAAGCTCAGCCGCCACACCTATCAGAACATTATACCCCTGGCCGAGGGCCTGCTGCCCGCCAAACGCGAGGGCCGCTGGGGCTATATAGATGCCAGCGGTCAGGAAACGCTGCTTTGCCGCTACGATACCACCTTTGCCTTCACCGGCGAGCTGGCCCGCGTGCGCTACAATGGCCTGGAAGGGGTCATCAACAAAGAAGGCCTCTGGCAGATCCGCCCCTTTGCCGAGCATATCACCATTATAGACCCCTATCGCTTTGTAGCCCGCCTGAAGCAGGAATACCAGCTACTGAACGAAAAGGGTGAGGTACTGTACAGCACCCCCTATGTGCTCAAGCCCATTTTGGGCGGCATTGCCGAGATCAACCCTTCCCGCCAGTGGGGCCTGCTGGACCTGAACGGCAAGCGCCTCACCCCTACCGAATACGACTGGATCTCGGATGTGCAGGAAGCCACCATGTTTTTTGCCGTTAAAGAAGGGAAAAAGGAATTCTGAGCCGGGACGGGCGTCGCTTTATTGCGGCAGGGCCCACTACCTGGGAGCGTCTCTATGCGATTCACGAAGGTTTTATGGGCGCCCAGATAGGCCGCCAGCAGGGCTTTGTAGATACCAATGGCAAGCTGCGCATCGCCAACCGATACGATACCGTTACCTACTTTTCCGAAAGCATGGCTGCCGTAGCCATCCGCGGAAAGTGGGGCTATGTAGATAAGATCGAGCGCCTGCGGGTGCAACCTCTCTACGATGCTGCCTCTCCCTTTCAGGAGGGGGCCGCCATTGTATCGCTGGGGGGCAAGCAGGGGGTCATTACCACCAGCGGCCAGCGCATTCTGCCCCTGGAATATGACAAGATCAGCCGCCTGAGCAACGGACGCCTGCTGCTGCAGCAGGGCCCGCTGCTGGGCCTGGCCGATGCGAAGGGCAACCGCATTGTGAGCCCCAAGTACGATGCCATACAGGACCTGCAGAACGGCTACCTGCTGGTAAGCCGCGGGGGTAAAAAAGGGCTGATCAGTACCTCTGGCGTCAGCACCATTCCCCTGATGTGGGATGTGCTGGTCTACGATGCAAAAAACGGCCTCTACCTCTGCACCCAAAACCGGGAAGCTGCCCGCCGCATCAACCTGCAACGCTAAGGCGGAGCATAAAAACTAAGCCCCTTAACAGGACTTGAGGCACAATTTTGTAGGTTCGGGCGTTATACGTTCCTAAAGCTGATCTACTGCATGAAACACCTTGTTCTGCTGCTGGCACTGCTGGCAGGTACTGCCTTCTTTGGGACTGCCGTTGCCCAGGAGCGCATCATGACCTACCATGATTCTGCCCGCACCCTCATCAAATCGGTCTACTTTATCAAAGGGGGCGACAGCACCCGCATCCACGGCCCTTTTCGTGGATTCCATACCGATGGCTCGCTGGCCACCAAAGGGGAATTTAAGGAAGGACAGAAAATAGGCATATTTGAACAGTACTATCCCGATGGCAGCCTGCAGCGGGCCATTCCCTTTGAAGGGGGCCTGCGCCATGGCGAGCTCATTATCTATGATCCACAGGGCAAGGTGATGCAGCGGGCCCAGTACCGGCGCGATACGCTGGAGGGCGAGCTGACCCAGTACTATCCCGGGGGCGGCATTCACAGCAAGACCGAGTTTAAACGCGGCAAGCCCGATGGGCTGGTGCAGGAATACTACGAAAGCGGAACGCTTAAGGAAGAGATCCAGTATAAAGGGGGGCAGCCCAATGGCGTAAGCAAAAGCTATTATCCCAATGGCACTCTGCGCTCAGAAGCCCTCTACCGCAACGGACAGCAACATGGCTACTTTCGCACCTACCACACCAATGGCCAGCTGGATACCGAAAGCACCAACGAAGGGGGCAAGCGCATGGGCAGCTTTAAGCAATACTCGCCCGAGGGCCAGTTGCTGGTAGAAGGCCAGTACCTGGAGGGGCTGTTGCACGGCCGCAACCGCAGCTGGTACGACAATGGGCAGATCCGCCACATCTTCCAGTATGAAAAAGGGAAAAAGACCGGTACCAACTGGACCTTTTACCCCGACAGCATTGTGGAGAGCAAACAGCAGCTTACCAAAGACGGCAAGCTGCAGGAAGAAATATTCTGGCCCAGCAGCAAGCGCAAAGCCCTGAAAAGCTATGTGGGTGAGCAGCCCAGCGGTACCTGGACCTATTATGATGAACAGGGCACCCTTACCAAAGAAGAGCCTTATGTAGCCGGTAAGCTAAACGGCCAGCTCACCACCTACCACCCCAATGGCAAGATCCAAAGCACCCTTTTGTACCAAAACGGGCAGCCCCAGGGCGAAGAGAAAGAATACTACCCCAGCGGCCAGCAAAAAAAACTGTATACCTACAAGAGCGGCAAGCGTTTTGGCGCCTTCAAGGAGTGGAGCGAAACCGGTGTTTTAGTGGCCGAGGGGCAGCTAAAGGGCGATTTGCGCATCGGCAAGTGGACCTTCTATGACCAAAAGGGCAAGCCGATCAAAAAGGCTGAGTACCTAAATGGCGAGCTGGTGAAGGAAAACTAAAAATAACCGCTCATCCCCCCAAATTACCTGGCGTATATACTCCCTTCGTATATACGCTTTTTTATGCGCAGCTTGCCGCAGGTTTTGGATAGGGAGCAGAAGCGCTGCTCCTATCCCTCCCGGCACCTCTCTCCATTTTACTGCCCATGAAAACGCTTCTTGCTCCCCTGGCAGCGGCCATGCTGCTGTTTATTTCCTGCCAGAAAGAGACCTGTGCAGACGATCAGCTCAGCTGCCAGAATGGTACGATGCAGCAGGGCGCCTGCAGCTGCCAGCCTGGCTATGAGGGCACCCATTGCGATCAGGAAAAGCTGCCGGTCAGTGTACAGCTTACCCACATAGCAATACAGGGGTACCCCACCGGCGCCTGCACCAATTACGATGCCGACGATGAGCCCCTCTACCGCGATGCCGACCTGTACATGGCCCTTTACCACAACCAGGTGCTGCTGGCCCACAACCGCCCCCTGGCCGTAGAGAACTATGATGCCGCCCCCCTGATCGTTAACCTGGAAAACTGGCAGCTGCTCCTCCCCCACGATGGGTATGAACTGCGCCTGTACGACCGGGATGAGGGCCTGCAGGAAGAGGATCAGTTGATTACCAGCTTCCATTTCTTTCCCTATAGCCGGGGCAAGGGATTTCCGGACACGTATAGCCTGGAGGGCCACTACTATTGCGAAGCTGGCCACTATAGCTACAACCTGCCTTATAGCCTGCAGCTGCACCTGCAGTATAGCTTCTCAGACTAAACCAGGGGCACCCATCCTGCCCAAAGCGGCCGGCAGCAGAGGCCGCTTAGGCCAGGCCAACCTTTTTGAGGTGCAGCAGGTGGGAGCGCAGCGCGCTGAACATGCTGGGAAACTCGTGGTACACCACCCCATACTCGGCGCAGGTGGCCCGCACAATCTTGTTGATCTGCGGATAGTGTACATGGCTGATGCGGGGAAAAAGGTGATGCTCTACCTGAAAATTGAGGCCGCCCAGCACCCAGTTGAGCGCCCGGCTGCCAGTGCCAAAATTAGCCGTGCTATTGAGCTGGTGAATGGCCCAGTTGTTTTCCAGCTGCAGGGTTTCACCTTCAGGGGGTGCCACAAACTGGGTTTCTTCCACCACATGGGCCAGCTGAAAGGTTACGGCTATGACCAGGCCTGTTACCAGCGCCATCACCAGATAGCCGGCAATGGTGGCCAGCACCCCTACCATGAAGAAGGGGATGAACAGGAAAACGGTATAGTGGATCAGCTTGGAAAGCCAGAAGGTAAAATGCTCCTTCATGTCCATTTTGGGCAGAGGGGTGCTTTCGGTGGTCTTGCCGGTAAAGTATTTCTGAAAATCTACGATAAAGATCCAGGACAGGTAGGTAAGGCCATACAGCAGCAGGGCGTAGATGTGCTGAAAGCGGTGTACCCACAGCTTTTTCTGCTCAGGGTGCATGCGCATAAAGGGCTTAACGTCGATATCGTCGTCGATGCCCTCTACATTGGTGTAGGTATGGTGGTTTACATTGTGCTTCTGCTTCCAGAGAAAGGAGTTGCCCCCCATAAAATTAAGGGTAAGCGCCATAAGCTCATTCACCCGCTTGGAGCGGGAGTAGCTGCCATGGGCGCCATCGTGCATGATATTAAAGCCCATGACCGCCAGGCAAAAGCCCAGCAGCATGCACAGGCTCAGGCTCACCAGCACCGAGGCAGGGGTAAAAAACACCAGAATGGTGTAGCAGACCAGAAAAACACAAAACAGAATAATGGTCTTGGAATAAAGCTCGGCATTGCCGGTGGGGCTGATCTGGTTATCCTTAAAGTAGGCATCGGTACGGGTGCGCAGGGTGCGAAAAAAACCCGAATGGCTGGAATTGAATTTTACGTTTGTTGACATGGATATGAAATTGTGGGCTGCTCAGGAAGATTCAGCCAGACTAGTCCGGCCTTCTGCCCCCCCACGTTCAGGAAAATTTACGAGTATAAACTACTTATAAGACAGTTTAGCGCCCCATTTGTGACAGCTGCTGCTGCATATTCTCTAACGGCAACTGCTTGCTCTGCGTTCCACCATTAATTTATTAGACCTCCAGGCGCCGCCGGCGGGCCAGCACCTCCCATCGGGCTGTGGCCTTCCCCTCTTCCACCACATAGGCCTCATCATACAGGTTCACCGTTGGGCAGATATGGTAGGGCACCCCATAGAGCACATCCCCTACCTGAAGCGCATCCCAGCCCTGCACCCGCAGCACCCCATGCTCTTCGCTCTGGCTCAGCAACTCCCAGTCCTGCAGGTTCAGAAAGCGCACCCGCTTGTCAATGGGGTTTTCGGCGGCCACTCCCTTGTGGCCAAGGTCGATTGTAACGATACCAGGGGCCGGTTTGGAGATAATGCGGGTCAGCAGCAGGGCGGCGTACTGAAAGGGCTGCTCCCTGAGGGCATCGCCATAGCCCCAATCCCAGAGCACACAGGTACCAGGGCTGCAGAACGTATCTTCCCGCAGCCGGTGGGTGGTAAAGGCGGGGGTTCCGCCCGCTATCAGCATAGGGCTGGGCAGGCCGGCTGCAGCAATCTGTTCCATAAGCATTTCCACCCTCTTAAAGTCCTGCTCGATGCTCTTTTTGCGTGCCTCAAAATCGGGGGTGCGCCAGTGGCCATCGTATACATGCAGGCCGTGGCAGTGCAGGTTGGGCTGCTGATGCAGGTACTGGTACAGGGGAAAGATGTCCCCATCCAGGGGGTGGCCCGAGCGGTTCATGCCATTATTCACATCCAGCAGCACATGGCCCACCAGGCCGGCCCGGGCAAAGGCCTGCTGGTGGGCATCGGCGGCGGAGCGGCAATCCAGCAGGGAGGCCATAAACACCTGCGGATAGCGCTGCCGCAGCCGGATAAAGCGGTCCACCTTGGGCCCTACCAACTGATGGGCCAGCACCAGGTAGTTGCCTCCTGCCTGGCAAACCATTTCGGCTTCGGCAATGGTGGCACACTTAAAGCGGCTGATGCCGGCAGCCAGTAACATTTTCACCACTTCGGGCATCTTGGTGGTCTTTACATGCACCATCAGCCGGTCACAGCTGCCGGCAAGGGCAATCATTTGCCCGATGTTGTGCTGAATACGGTCTTTGTAGAGTAACAATGAGGGGGAGTCCAGCTCGGCCACATTTGCCAGGGTATACCAGGGAGGGGTCATCTTAAAAAAAGTGTGTCAGGTGCCTAAGGTAAGGGTTTAGCGCATAGGGGGCAAATGGGGAGCGGCAATCGTACAGGCCCGCCCCGCTTGCCCGCAGGTCTCCCGTTGAATTAGCCCGCTGCAGCATTAGCACATTAGCGCATTAATAAATACCTTTGCCCGCATGCAGGCCTTAAAAGAAACCAACTTTACGTTTCCCGCACAGACGGGCTTTTACCGGGGCAAGGTACGGGATGTGTACTCCTTTGGCCAGCAGATGGCCGTAATTACCACCGACCGCATCTCAGCCTTTGATGTGGTGCTGCCGCGTGCCATTCCCTACAAGGGGGCGGTGCTCAACAGCATTGCCGCACATTTTCTGCGGGCCACGGCCGATCTGGTGCCCAACTGGCTGCAAAGCACCCCCCACCCTATGCTCAGCATTGGCCGGCGCTGCCAGCCCTACCCGGTAGAGATGGTGGTGCGCGGCTACCTGGCCGGGCATGCCTGGCGCCAGTACCGGGAAGGACACCGCATGCTGTGTGGTGTAGCCCTGCCAGAGGGCCTGCAGGAGAATGACAAGCTGCCCCAGCCCATCATCACCCCCACTACCAAAGCGCATGAGGGGCATGACGAGGACATCAGCCGGGAGGAGATCATAGGCCGGGGGCTGGTGCCGGAAGCCGAGTACCGGCAACTGGAACAGTATGCCCTTCAGCTCTTTAGCCGCGGCACCGAGATGGCCGCAAAAAAAGAGTTGATCCTGGTTGACACAAAATATGAATTTGGCCGTACAGAAGAGGGTACAATTCTGCTCATTGATGAAGTGCATACCCCAGACAGCAGCCGGTATTTTTATAGCGAAGGGTATGGGGAACGTCAGCGCAAGAAAGAGCCCCAGCGGCAGCTCAGCAAAGAGTTTGTGCGGCAGTGGCTGATCAGCGAAGGGTTTCAGGGTAAAGAAGGGCAGCAGATCCCCGAGATGACCGACGAGCTAGTGCAGCATATATCTGCCCGTTACCTCGAACTTTATGAAAAGATAACCGGTTTACCTTTTACAAAGCCCGGCGGAGAAGACTCCCTGGAGGCGCAGCTGGACGCTGCCATCCGCCAAAACATAATCCCACAATAATTGTTACTTTTTACTAACTTTGCGATAAACTTTTTTTGGAGAATGAAATACTCTATTGACAAGCAGGAGCGCTACAGCCTAGTTATTTTGCATGAAGAAAAACTGGACACTACATTGGCGCCCAAACTCAAGTCGGAATTGATCACCCTGCACGCAGAGGGTGTCAAAAATATTGTGCTGGATGTGTCGGAGGTGAAGTACATTGACTCCAGCGGGCTTAGCTCACTGCTGGTTGGCAACCGCATCCTGACTGAAGACGGCGGTATCTTTGTGATTGCCTCCCCTACCGAGCATGTGCAGAAACTGATCAAGATCTCCCAGCTGGACAATGTGCTGAGCATACTCCCCTCCCGGGAAGAAGCAATTGATGCGGTGTTTATGAACGAGATCGAAAACGACCTCAACAGCGGAGATAATCTGAACTAATTGGCCTTTCAGGTAAAAATACTGGGGTCTAACTCCGCCACCCCTGCCCATAACAGGAACCAGACCTCACAACTGCTCATCGCCGACAATGAGTACTACCTTATAGACTGTGGGGAAGGTACCCAGCTGCAGCTGATCCGCTACCGCATACGCTTTCATCGTATCAACCACATCTTCATAAGCCACCTGCACGGCGATCATTACCTCGGGCTGATGGGCCTGCTGCTGACCATGAACCTGCAGGGCCGCCAGGAAGATCTGCACGTGTATGGACCGGCAGGCCTGGATGAGATCCTCAGCCTGCAGATGAAGTACAGCGGCACCATTCTTCAATACAAACTGCACTTTACGGCCGTGGAGCAGAGCGCTCCCGGCCTTCTTTTTGAAAGCAAGCTGCTTACGGTAGAAAGCCTGCCCCTGGTGCACCGCATTCCTTGCACCGGCTTTCTCTTCCGGGAAAAGCCCAAGAGCCGCCGCTTTAACCGTGCCAAAATGCAGCCCGGGATGACGGGCGATGAGATTGCCCGCCTGAAAAGCGGACAGGACATTTACACCCCAGAGGGGGAGCTCAAATACCGCAGCCTGGACTATACCCTGCCCCCACGCCGCTCCCGCTCCTATGCCTACTGCTCCGATACCCGCTACGAGCCTGCACTGGTACCCCTGCTGCAGAATGTGGATGTGCTTTATCACGAGGCCACCTTTACCAGCGAGTTTGAGAGCCGGGCGGCCGAAACCTTTCATTCTACGGCACGCCAGGCAGGCCTGATCGCTCAGGCCGCCAATGCCCATATGCTGCTGCTGGGGCACTACTCGGTTCGCTACAAAGAGCTTACCCCCCTGCTGCTGGAGGCCCGGGAGGTATTTTACAACAGCTATCTTGCAGTAGAGGGCGAAACCATCGATATTGGGGCAGATTGACCCCTGCTAGCCTTGAGCCCCTTTAGACTGGAAAAACGCCACCTGCTGTATCTGTTTCTTTCGGCCCTGTTTCTGACCAATGCCCTGCTGGCCGAGCTGCTGGGGGTAAAGATCTTTTCGCTGGAAGCCAGCCTGGGCCTGCCCCCGGCCCAACTGCCGCTGCTGCCTGGCTACATCCTGGATTTTAACCTTACGGCCGGGGTCATGATCTGGCCCGTGGTCTTTATCACCACCGACCTGATCAATGAGTACTTTGGCAGGGAGGGGGTGCGGCGCATCAGTTTTATTACCGCCGGCCTCATTGTGTATGCCTTTGCCGTCATCTGGGCCGTAACCCGCCTGGAGCCGGCCGCCTTCTGGCTGGAGCTCAACAGCCGCGATCCCGAGGGGCAGCCTTTTAACATCAACTGGGCCTATACGCTTATTTACCAACAGGGGCTGGGCATTATTGTAGGCTCCATTACAGCCTTTTTGCTGGGGCAGCTGCTGGATGCCTGGGTGTTCCAGAAGCTGCGCCGGGCCACCGGGGGGCGCTTTCTGTGGCTGCGGGCCACGGGCTCTACGGTGGTGTCGCAGCTGGTAGATAGCCTTGTGGTGATCTACATTGCCTTTTATGTGTTTGGCAACTGGCCCCTGCAGCAAATCCTGAGCGTGGCGCTGCTCAACTACATCTACAAATTTTTTGTGGCCGTGCTGCTTACCCCCCTGCTCTACCCGGCCCACCGGGCCATAGACCGCTACCTTGCAGGCACTGCACCCGAACAGCAGCCCAGGATCAGGGCCTGATGGGCTGGCTGCGCCTGAGGTTATCGCAGATGATAGCGGTGGCAATGGCCACATTCAGCGACTCGGCCTGCCCGTAGGCCGGGATGGTGAGGCGCCCGCTCAGTTTTGCAGCTACTAGCGGAGAGATGCCATGCGCTTCGCTGCCCATAAGCAGGTAGCCCCCTTCCGGAAAGGCGAAGCTGTGCACCGGCTCGCCCTGCAGATCGGCCCCATAGACCGGCAGCCGTTGTTGCTCCAGAAAAGGTAAGAGCTCGGTATAGTAGGCCTGCACCCGGGTAAAGGAGCCCTTGCTGCTGGTGACTACCTTGGGGTTGTAAAAATCAACGGTGCCGGGGGAGCAGATCAGCTTGCGGATGCCGTACCAGTCGGCTATGCGGATAATGGTGCCCAGGTTGCCGGGGTCGCCCACCTCTTCCAGCAGCAGGGCCCACTCGCCGGGGCCCGCCTGCAGGGGCAGGTTGGGCTGCATTTCTACTACGGCCAGAGCGGTATGGTTGGTTTGCAGTGTACCCAGGGCATCCAACTCGGTCGGGCTGGCCTCCTGCAGCTGTAGCGGCTTCTGGCTCAGGATATCCGCATGTTCTTCCAAAAACATTGGAGTAGCCAATAGCGTTTTGACACTATAGCGGGATTGTATAACTTCCAGCACGCTTTTTGCGCCTTCCACTAAAAACAGATTTTCCGTTTTCCTGTACTTTTTTTGATGCAGGGAGCGAACAAGGCGGCTTAGATTTTTGGATACCATGACACGAAAATATTGTTTCTTGCCGGCTTTTGGCCGTTTGCTGCTCATTTTCTTCTCACTTACCCTTTTACAGGCCTGCCTTGGCATTAAACATCTGGAAGAAAACGAATACCTGCTCTATCAGCAATCCATCGAGGGAAACAACACCATAGCCGATGATGAGCTGGACGATTTTTACCGGCAGGAGGCCAATGTGCGCACCCCCCTGATCCCCTGGGCGCCTTATGTTTCCATCTACTACCTGGGAGAGAACTTCTATAATCCCGACAAGCTGCGCCGCAAACGGGAAGAAACCATCCAGAAATTTGACGAACGCATAGCCGAAGCTGCTGCCGAAGGCAAAGAGCGCCGCCGGGACCGCCTGCAGGCCAAAAAAGAGTCGAAGCTTGAAAAAATAAACCGCAACCTGGAGGAGGGCAATATGCTCATGCGCATTGGCGAGCCCGTGACGGTCTATGACAGCACCCTGGCCTCCCAAAGTGCCGACCAGATGCAGCAGTACCTGCACAACAAAGGCTTTTTTAACGCTGCTACCCGCTACACCTCCGATACCACCGACCGCAAGGTGAATGTTACTTACCACATCACCGAAAACCGGGAGTACCTGGTAGACACCGCCTGGCTTAAGGTAACCAACCAGCAGATCCGCCAGCTCATGCTGGACCATATAGACCAGAGCTACCTGCTAAAGAAAAAGCGCTACGACCAGGCCGATCTCTCCTCGGAGCGCAACCGCATCAACGAGCTCATGCGCAATAATGGCTATTACGAGTTCAGCCCCCAGTACATTGAGTTCAACGTAGACTCTACCTACGGCGATCACCTGGTCTCCATTGAAACCGAAATTCTGCGGCCGGCCGACAGGGGCTACCACCGGCAGTTTACGGTTGATTCGGTGGTGTTTGTGACGGATGCCACTGTGCGGGGCGACCTGGAGGGCCGCCAGAATGAGGTATACAATGGGGTTACCTACCGCTTTTTTGAAGACCGCTACTCCAAAAAGATCCTCAACAACCGGGTGTTTATCCGGCCCGACAGCCTCTACAGCCGGCAGGAAACCATGGAAACCCAAAAGCAGCTGGCCAACCTGGACAACTTTAAGTTCATCAACATCAATTATGATACGGCCGACGGCAAATTTATCAGCTACATCTATACCAACCCCCTGAAGCGCTTTCAGACCAGCAACGAACTGGGCCTTACCTATAGCATTGGGGTGCCCGGACCGTTCTTTACCAGTACCTGGACCATGCGCAACGTCTTTGGCGGGCTGGAAAACCTGGAGTTTAACGTGCGGGCCGCCCTGGAAGGGGTACCCTCGCCCACAGACCCCAATACCCCCTTTACCAGCCGGCAGTTTGGCGGCAACCTGTCGCTGATCTTTCCGCAATTTCTGGCACCCCTGAGCGAACGTAGGCGCAATTACCTGGGCCACTTCAACCCCAAGACCCGCATGCTGCTGGGGGTAAACTTTACCGACAGGGGCGAATTTACCCGGAACAGCTTCAATACCTCCCTGCTCTACTCCTGGCAGACGGAGAAGCGAAACCGGGGCAATTTTTACAACAACCTATACACCATTGCGCCCATCGACATTAACCTGATCCAGTCCGAGTTTAGCGGCGACCGGGAAACCAACCGCTTTTACCAGCGCCTGCTGGAGTGGCGGGATCAGGGCAACCCCTACATTTATTCCTTTACCTCCTCTTTTGTAAGCTCCATTTATGGCTTTGCGGTGCTGAATAAGAACAACTACGGCACCTACCTGGAGCGTTCCCGCTACATACGCCCTTATATCGAAAGCGGGGGCACTACCCAAAACCTGTTCGACTTTGGCTTTATACGGGATGGGGGTCTGCTGGGGGGCGATAGTCTGGCTACTTTCCGCTTTCTTAAGTTCAGCAACGATTATCGCCAGTTTATCCCCCTGAAGGGAAAAAATGCCATTGCCTGGCGCATCAATGCCGGTGTGGCGATCCCCTACGGTAGCGGAGGGCAGGATGAAGCCGGCAACCCCATACAAGCCACCCTACCCTATGAGAAATTCTTCTTTGCGGGCGGTAGCAACAGCATCCGGGCCTTCCGACCCCGCCGCCTGGGACCAGGCGTGTATACCCCCGATCCGGAATATCAGGTAGATGGAAATTCGTACACCAACCTGATCGAGCAGCCGGGCGAGGTGATCCTGGAGGCCAGCATCGAACACCGGCACAATATTTTTGGCTTTCTGAACGGGGCGCTCTTCCTGGATGCGGGCAACGTCTGGCGCCTGCGGGAAGCCGCCGCACAGCCCGGCAGCCGCTTTGAGGCCAGCCAGTTCTACCGCCAGATAGCCCTGGGTTCCGGCTATGGGGTCCGGCTCGACTTTTCATTCCTGATCATCCGCTTTGACCTTGGCTTTAAGCTCTATAATCCGCAGGCGGTTACCCCTCTGGGTGGGGGCGAGTTTGATTACAGCACAGGCTGGATCTTCAACAAGCAGTATGGCGCCGGTGCCGAAGAGCTTTCCTTCTGGGACAAAGACCCCATTATCCTCAACATTGGCATTGGCTACCCCTTCTAAAGAGCCTGACG
Source organism: Cesiribacter andamanensis AMV16 (assembly GCF_000348925.1). Classification (GTDB taxonomy): domain Bacteria; phylum Bacteroidota; class Bacteroidia; order Cytophagales; family Cyclobacteriaceae; genus Cesiribacter; species Cesiribacter andamanensis. The sequence continues at coordinate 59,757 of NZ_AODQ01000008.1, forward strand.
GCTGCGATTGGCGGAAAGGGGGCTCTCTAACCAGCTAAGCCCTATTGGATTTGCTAAAAGGAGCGGGCTCAGCCTGTAGGGATCTATCTCCTGCAGCAGCATTGCTCTATGCTGATTTCTCCGCCAAAGCTGCATGAAAACGGGGGGAGTTTTGTATTTTTGGTCCCTTCAATCTGTTTGATCATGCAAGACATCAACATTACGGCAGTCGTTACCAACCTTACCGAACTGGCCACCCTCTACATTCCCAAACTGCTGCTTGCGCTCTTTACGCTCATCGTAGGCCTCTGGCTGGTTAGCAAGCTAACCATGCTGCTGCGGCGCGCGCTTACCAACCGCAAGGTAGATCCTTCCCTGGCCCCTTTCCTGAGCAGCATCATTAAAATAGTGCTGGTGGTAATGCTGATCATCAGCGTTGCGGGAATGGTGGGCATAGAAACCACCTCCTTTATTGCCGTATTGGGTGCAGCCGGTCTGGCCATAGGCCTGGCCCTGCAGGGTAGTCTCTCCAACTTTGCCGGTGGGGTGCTTATCCTCTTTCTGAAGCCCTTTCGGGTAGGCGAGGTCATTGAAGCGCAGGGGCTTATCGGCACCGTTACCGAGATCCAGATCTTTCATACCTACATGCTTACCTTTGATAAAAAGGTGATCATCATCCCCAATGGTCCGCTGGCCAATAATAATATCGTAAACTATTCCCGGGAAAAATCCAGGATGGTGGAGTGGGTATTTGGCATCAGCTACAGCGACAGCATTGACCAGGCTCGCAGCATTATCCGTGAGGTGATCTTTAGCGATCCGCGGGTGCTCAATGTTGAAAACCCCTACATCAATGTACTAGCCCTGGCCGACAGCTCGGTTAACATACGGGTTCGGGCAGAGGTGCTGCAGGAGAATTACTGGCAGATGTTCTTTGACATGAACGAACGGGTGAAAAAGGCCTTTGACGCGCAGGGCATTACCATTCCCTTTCCGCAGCGCACCCTGCACATCCAGCAGGCACCCAGCCAGCAGCTTTCCTAAACCAGTCCTTTCACTGCAAAAGCCCCCTGTCTGCATACACAGACAAGGGGCTTTTTTTATGCTGCTTCTGCCAGGCCAAGGCCCCTGCAGCTCCTCTGCCGGTTGCCGGCAGCGCATTGCATTAATGCAGGGTGGTGGTCAGGTCAAAATCGGCTCTAAAGCGCAGGGCGCCATCCCGTTTCAGGATGTAGCTGAGCGTTTTGCCATCCTGGCTTAGCTGCAGGCTCCATTCGTTGGTAGCAGCAGCCGGAATAAGGGCGGCCGTATGGGCATCGGCCGGGAAGTACTGCACCCAGGGGGTACCTGCTGCATTGGCCATGCCGCCGTACATCGTAATCTCATCGGGGGTGCCGTCTTCGTGCCGGTGGTCGTGCTTCAGCTGCAGGCCCTCGGGCAGCTGGGTAAGCACCCAGGTACGGGAGCGGTCGGCCCCTACATGAAAGGGGATGCGAATCTCCCGGGCCTTGCAGCTGGTAACATGGATGCTGAGCGCCTGGCCGCTAAAGGGGTCTGCCCCTCCTTCGGGAAATACTACCCTGCCGCCATAGCTATTGCCGCACAGGGTTCGCATCTTTTCCAGAAAAGGCGATTGAGCCGCCAGTTGCTGGCCGGCCAGCACAAACACAATCAGTATAGCAAAGCGATAAAGGGCTGGAGAACGCATATAGGTACCTGGTATTGGATTAGAAAGCAAGGGGCTGCACCGGCTGGCCTAACGCCTGCCTGCCCCCTTGCACAGGGCTTGCGGCCCCTGCAGGAGAAGCAAAACAGCAAGCCCTGCGGCGGCGGTGGTTGCCCTACTCGTTGAAATGGTAGAGAAAGGTGATCACCCCGGTATAGGCAGGCTTCTTCTCCCCTTCTACCTCCATGCTTACCTCCAGCTGAGCTTTGGCAATGCCGCGCAGGTTTTTTACCGATAGCACTTTTACCCGCAGGCGCACCCGGCTGTTTACCGGCACGGCTTGTCCAAAACGCAGGCTCTCGATCTCGTAATTGACCTGCATCTTGATGTTTTCTACCGATACCACCTGTGCCCAGAAATGAGGCAGCAGCGCCACGGTAAGATACCCATGGGCAATGGTATTGCCAAAGGGCGATTCGGCTTTGGCCCGTTCGCTATCCAGGTGAATCCACTGATGGTCCAGGGTGGCATCGGCAAAAAGGTTGATCTGCTCCTGGGTAATGGTGTGCCAGTCAGACACGCCCAGCTCGGTACCTTCATACTGCTGAAATTCAGCAAAGCTGCGAATAACGGGTTTGCTCATAGATGTTCGATCCTAAGGATATAAAAAGATAACAAAAAAAGCCCCCAAGGTTTCTGCTTTGGGGCAGGGCTGTCTGCAAAGGTAAAGCCTTTTGTATGTTTACCAAGAACTATGGCCGTACGGATAAAGGGGGCAGCCGGTCGTACTGCGGCTTTTTTCGCCAACAATGCGGCCATGGGGCTGTTTGGACTTATATGGATATGTCTGCTGCAATACTGGCCTTTTTGGTCATGCTGAACCCCTTTGCCCTGTTTCTCTACCTGAAACCACTCATGCGGGACCTCTCCGACCGGGAATTTTTCTCGGTATTTCTGAGGGCCAGCCTTATTTCTTTTTGCATTTACCTGGTCTTTGTGCTGTTTGGCAACTTCATTTTTGCCCGGGTATTCCGCATCTCCTTTGAGTCGTTTCGCATCTTTGGGGGTATCATCCTGTTTTCGCTGGCCTATATGTTCATCGTGCGGGGGCGCAAAGCCTTTATCCAGACCAAAGGCGACCTGCACGACATGGCTTCCGAAATTGCCCTGCCCTTTATGGTGGGAGCCGGCACCATATCCCTCTCCATCCTGCTGGGTGAGCAGCTGCCCATGCCCTATGGGGTGCTGGCACTTACCCTGATCATGATCATTAATTTTATAATTGTGCTGGGGCTCAAGGAAATGCGCAGCCGCATAAAGGTGCACAAATTCCGGGTGGCCTTTGATAAGAATATGGAGATCCTGCTGCGCATCAACGGCTTTTTTGTAGGCGCCATCGGCATTGACATGATCGCCAACGGCATCCGCAACATGTTTCTGCTTTGATGCTGCCCGCTCGATGGGGGCATACAGCTTACGGATTGCGCCGGTAAAAGTGCAGGTTTACCACCGTGCCAAAGCCTTTTTCGCTAAGGGTAAAAAAGCCATCCCGGGCATTTGAGAAAGCCACCGCCTCGCCCTGGGGCTCCAGGCGGTAGGGCAACAGCCGTGCTTCCTGCCGGAGAGCATCCGCAATGGACTGGCCTTTGCTGCGGCTGTAGTGGTGCACATTGGGGTATGTTTTTAAAAGTATCTCGCTGCCATCGGGCGAGAGGGCCGCCCCTACTACGCCGCTAAAGGGCAGCTCACCCACCTTACGGGCAGTATTCAGCTCACTATAGCTGTAGGGGGCCGCCAGTTTGAAGATCAGGGAAGGGGTATCCCGCTTGGTAATGATAAAAATGTCCTTGCTCTGGGGATCGATCAGAAAAGCTTCGGCATCGTGCGGGCCATCTTCGTACACAAAGCGGATGGTACGGATATCGCGGACCGTATCGGTGCTGGCGCCAGGCTCGGCAAACTGGTAGAACGCATAGCTCTCATAGCGCAACAGGTTATCACCGGTTTCGGCAATGAACAGATCGGAGCCCAGGCGGCTCATTTCTTCCCAGTCCCTGTTTACAATCCCCTTCAGCTGCACGGTTTTCTGCACCTTGCCATCATGCCCCAGCAGGTACAGCTGCGGCTGGTTTCCGCTATCCTCATGTACCCATAGGTGCTTGCTCACTGTTTTGCTATCGACCAGGCCGGAAGCTTCCCGGATCATGGGCACTACCACATGCGCTGCCGGTATGGAGTCATACAGCAGATAGGCTTTGTCGTCGGCAGGCACTACCTCTTCCTGAGAGCAGCTAATGCAGCCAAAAACCACCAATAAAAGTGAAAGAAAATCTACTACCATGCGCATTACTCATTAACCCCGCAAGCGGCCTTCTGTTTCGGTCAGGGGCGTACTCAAATACAAAAAACAAATCTACGAATAGTTCTACTACAAACAAGCCTAAACTTGGAGAACTCCCGGATCATTTTAGCGCACTCGCAGGGGTGGGTGAAATGCCCGCAGCTACCGCTGGCGGATGCGGCCCCAGCGCTTCATCAGGGGCAATACCTGCTGCAGGGGAAGCGCCTCTATGGTGCGGCCCTGAAATCCCTGCATGCGCTGGGCTGCAAATAGCGAGTTGAGGATGGCCTCTTCCGTAGCTTCAATGGTTGCCAGAAAGAGGGGGGTTACGGCATCATTGTGCAGCACCTGGCTGGCGTACAGCCCATCTCCGGGCGTATGGGGGATCAGGTTTTCGGGGGCTACCGACAGGGCAATCACATAATCGCCGCTGCCGTTGGAGGCAATTCCCCCTGTTTTGGCCAGCCCCAGCATGGCCCGTTTGGCCAGGCGTTTGAGGTTGCGGGCATCCAGCGGCGCATCGGTGATCACCACCATCATGCAGGAGCCATCGGCCTGCTGCTGCAGCCGCTCCCGGTAGGGGTAGCGGCCCAGTTCCTTCCCTACCGGTACACCGGCAATCTCCAGCACCCCGCCAAAATTGCTCTGCACCAGCACCCCTACCGTATAGCCGCCCAAAGGGGCCGGCAGTACGCGGGAGGAAGTGCCAATACCCCCCTTATAGCCAAAGCAAACCGTACCGGTGCCTGCGCCTACATTGCCCTCGGCAACCGGCCCGTCTTTGGCCTGCTGCAGGGCTTCCAGCACATGGGTTTCGGTTAGGTACCGGCCGCGGATATCGTTGAGCCAGCCATCGTTGGTTTCGCCCACTACGGCATTTACCGACTGCACCCCCTCATTGCCCGGCTGGCGCAGGGTATAGGTGATCAGGGCATTGGCAGCCACCGGCACGCTTAGGGTGTTGGTAAGAATGATGGGGGTTTCCAGATTGCCCAGCTCCTCTACCTGGCTGTAGCCGACCAGTTTGCCAAAGCCATTGCCAATGTAAATGGCCGCCGGCACCTTCTGCTGAAACAGATTGCCCTTGTGGGGAATAATGGCTGTAACGCCCGTGCGAATGCTATCGCCGGAAATAAGGGTGGAATGCCCTACCTGTACCCCTGCCACATCGGTAATGGCATTGAGCGGGCCGGGCAGCAGCACCCCGGTTTCAATACCATGCGTGCGCATGCGCTGGGCAGTGGCCATAGGCAGGAGGCTAAGGAGCAGAGGAATGAACAAAAGCAGGAATCGCATCATCTCTTCCCTAAATACGGGAATTGCGGCCGCATTTGCAATCAGCCCGATTCTGAGGCTGCTCAACAGGTGCTGGCCGGAGCGCAATCACTCCTATACAGAAGGGATTGATCAGGCCGGCACGGCTTCACTATCGGCAAAAGCCTTAATGGCGCTGAGGTCCATGCGATCACTGAGGCGCTGGGAATAATGCAGCTCCCGCACTACCAGTCCCCTGTCCAGCAGAAACTCGGCCGGCATGGTGGAAAACGATTCGCCATCGGCCATGGGGTGCAGGGGCACCCCTGTCATTTTGGCGGTAAGGGCGGTTTGCACAAAGGTGGTCAGATGGCCCATGGACGATTTAAACAGGGAGGTTTCCAGCCCGTAGGCATCGTACCATTTCTTTTCCGGATCGGAGATGATGGGCACCGGGGATACTTCCTGGTGAAAGGTGCTTCGGAGTATGATCTGCTCCTTAGACTCAAAGAAAAAGATCATTTCCAGCCCTTTTTGCTGCAGCTCTTTGTGAAGTTTGGTCAGCAAATGCACCCGCAGGTTACAAAAAGGGCAGCCCGCATGCCGAAAAAAGGCAATCAGGACTTTTTTATCCGCATAGCTGGCCAGGTCAATGGTCCGGCCAAAGACATCCCGCAGCACAAAGGTGGGGGCAACAACATTTCTTTCTAGACGCATGCAGCCAAGTACGACAAATTTAAGCAGATCGGATCTCTGACGTAGTATTTTCGCTCATTCTGCTGCAATTGCCCCAGTTTTGTTGAGCATAGGCCAGCCGCTTATTTCCAAGGGATAAACAAAAAATGGCATAGGGTTTTCAGTACACAGGTGCAGGCCAGGAGCTAGAAACAGGCCTGTTTCCCTGTTTCCCCCTGGACCTTTTACTGCTCTGAAAACCCACAGCTAGCCCTGTGCGGCTTAGGGCTTGCTTCGTTTTTGCTGCAGCATCCAGTCGTAGATGTCCTGGCCGGCATATACCCGCACCCAGGCATCGTGGTTCATGTCGGCATGGATGGTAAATTGTACCTGCTGATGGCCATGGCTTTCAAGCGCATTGAGGGCGGGGTAGAAAAACTGGGGCTGCACCACCCCATCCCGGCCACCGGCAAAAACCCAGAGGGGCAGCTGCCGCTCGGCAATGGGCTTCATCAGATCGGGATGGCCATAGCCTACCACCGGCACCAGGGCAGCAAACAGCTGGGGGTGTTTGCCGGCCATATACCAGGCCCCAAACCCGCCGTAGCTGATGCCGCTCAGGTACAGGCGGTCCCGGTCTGCCGCATAGGTGCTGAGGGTACTTTCAATGATGCCCAGCAGGTCCTGCTCCAGCATAAACCAGCCTACAGGCGGCCCCTCGGGCGGAACGGGCAGCGCAGGGTTCTGCACGGCCCCGGTCATGGGAGTGGGGGTGGGAAACTTTGCTGGCCTGGGGGGTACCCCCTGGGTCTGTCGACGCGGGATATCAGCTGCCTTACGGTTGCGAATGTAGTCGGCCAGCGAATCCATTCCATACATAGGCAGTTGGGGAGAAACAATAATGAAGGGCAGGTCCCGCTTTTGTACCCAGGCTTCGTAAAGAGGGCCATGGTGCAGCACATAATCCAGCTCCTCTTTTGCATTGCCCCGCTCGCCATTGCCATGCAAAAAAAGGAGTACTGGCCATTTCTTTCCCTTTTCGGTTTTATACCCCTTAGGCAGATAGACAAAATATTCCCGTTGCTGCCCGGTGGCCTGGCTTTGGTAGGCTACGCGGGTGAGCTCCGCCTCGGAGGGTGTGGCGGCGGCCGCTTGCCGTTTCTGCGCCCGGGCATGCGGCAGGGGCAGTAGGAACATCAGGCAAAGGGCCAGGCTGGCAAATAATGGAGCGTTGAGTTTGGGGCAGCGCATCGGATAAAAATTTGGTGCTGCAGGTAAGTTAAAGAGGCTGGCGCAAATAGTAGCCCTTATGAAAAAGAAAATTGGCATTTATGGGGCCTTACTTGACTAGAGCAGCCGTATTTAGTACCTTTTTAGGGCAAACATCGCAATTTTTTAGTTAGCCCTACAGACATGACTCGCATTGCCCCCCTTCTACTGCTAGCCACCCTGCTGGTACCCCTTTATCCCCTGCAGGCACAACAGACAGCTCCTCCTGCTGCTGATAAACAGATTGCCCTGGCGCTGCTGGCTGCCCCCTCTGACAAGCGGGAGGGCGCCGCCGTATGGGGCTACTCGCCCATGGGCGAGCTGGTGCTGCTGCGCAAAGGTACCAATGAGCTGGTGTGTCTGGCCGATGATCCCCGGCAGGAAGGGTTCTCGGTTTCCTGCTATCACAAAGACCTGGACCCCTTTATGGCCCGGGGCCGGGAGCTTCGCAAAGGAGGCATGAGCTTTCAGGAGATCTTTGATACCCGGGAAAAGGAGAGCAAAAGCGGTAAGCTGATCCTGCCAAAGCAGCCGACAACCCTCTTTGTCTATACGGCCCCCAGGGAGAGTGTGAATGTGAGCACCGGCGAGGTTAAAAACGGCTACCTGCGCTATGTGGTCTACATCCCCTGGGCTACGGCCGAAAGCACCGGTCTGCCCCTGAAGCCCGAGGGCCCAGCCATGCCCTGGATCATGTACCCCGGCACCCATGCCGCTCACATCATGATCAACCCGCCACAGGAGTAGGAGGCAGCTGGCCTCCCTGCTACACCTGCAGCAGGGAGCAGGGTATTGCCAATAGACAGGTCCCCAACGGGTGTGCCTGCGTGTACCTGCCTGAAAGCCAGGCTGCTGCCTGTTTCCTTCATTCCCTGTTTGGGAGTACCGCTTTTAGAGAAATGCCCCTGCACAGGCAAGCCGGCTAAACTTCAAATCAAAAAAACCAACCTTACCCCCTCTCGCTACGTTCTAGCTATAAGTTGACCAGCAGGCTGGAGCAGCCAGCATTTTTACAGCGCAGCGGGGCAAAACAGAGCAGCTGTTGCCCTTTTAGGGAAGTATCGCCCATACTTTTTACTTTGTAGACCGGGGTAGTTTTCACCATCAGGATTATCGGGCCGAAAACACCCACAGACAAACACACATCAGCCTCTTTACGCTTAACCAAACCACCACTCATGAAAATCACCATGAAAGAAGTAGTGAAGGAACGGATCGATCCACATTCAGGCACCGCTTTTGAATTACGGCAGGGACAGTTGCTAAAGGTAACAGCTCCCACAGGCGAGCAGGTAAGTGAACTTATCTGCTATAACCTTACGGATCCGGATGAATGGTTGAGCAGCGGGCGAACCCTGGACCATGCCGGCGCCTGGCTGATCCGCCAGGGCCATGTGCTGTACAGCAACCGCAGCAGGCCCATGCTTAGCCTGCTGGAAGACAGCTGCGGCCGCCATGATTTTCTGCTGGCCCCCTGTAGCCAGGAAATGTATCAGCAAACCAACAGCACCGAGGCCAACATTTCTTCCTGCCATGAGAACCTGCACGGCCGCCTGATGGCCTGGGACATAGATCCGGATGAGATCTACATCACCTTTAAGCTCTTTATGAATACGCAGCTGCAGGCCGATGGCAGCCTTTCGGTAGACACCCCCGCCAGCAAAGCGGGCGATTATGTGCTCTTCCGGGCCGAAATGGACCTGGTGGTAGGCCTCACCGCCTGCGCCGCTGCCCAGTACAACAACGGAACGCTCAAGCACATAGAATATGAGATCATAGAGGAGTAGCCGGCACCGGCCGCTAGCATCATAAAACCCCCTGGCACTGTACAATACAGCGCCAGGGGGTTTGTGTTTAGCAGGGGGGGTGTTCTTAATACCCCAGCAGCTCTTCAAGCCTGGCGGCTACTTTATCGGCATTGGGCAGCATGGCTTTTTCCAGCTCCACATTCAGGG
>NZ_AODQ01000009.1 GCF_000348925.1 Cesiribacter andamanensis AMV16
GGCCCACCTGCAGGTTGATGCTCTTCAGAGGATTAAAGCTCACATGCCCGCGGGCCGTAAAATAATCGACCCCCTGCTCTTTGAAGCGCTTCCAGAAGGCTTCGCCGGGTACTACCCCCCGCTCGGCAATTCGCTCCCGCACGTAAAGGGGGTAGCGGGCCTGGTTTTCGGCCAAAAACGCATACAGGCTTACTTTCTGTTCAATGGTAGCCCGCAGCTCCAGGCCCCGGGTGTTGCGGTAAGGCTTGGGGCGGTCGCCCCCCTCGCTGCCGGCCTGCAGCCAGAGCACCGGGCTGAGGTGCAGATCAAAATCAGGGGTCTGTACGCTGAAGAGATCGGGGGTAGTGCGGTAAAAATACTTCAGGAGGGGATTGCGGGCCACCTGCGCCTTCTGGCTCCACTCCCAGTTGTCGTTGGCCAGAAACTGTATGTTGAAGCGGTCGGCGGCAGAGCCCTGCTGCTGCAGGCTGTCGTACAGCGCATCGGCCAGGCGGGCAATGGCCAGGCGGCCGTAGGGGCGGTGGCTGGTATGGTAGGGAGCAAAACTGCCCCTGCCAATCTCATAGCGGTCCAGCAGGTGGTAATAGTAGGGGTCCAGCGGCGCCATGGCTCCCTGCGCCTGGGCATAGGCAGGAGGTGAAAGAAGCACCAGCAGGCACACCAGCAGGGCGCCTGTTCCTGTGTAGCGGCCAAAGCCTGCAATCCGGTTCATACTTGTAGCAATTGCTTTGTTTTTGATCCCCTAAGTTGCGGAAACATTTTGCATCAGCAAAGAAAACACGCCTGACCCACACAAAATAGCGATAAGGCGCAACAAAAGAGCGCCTGCCCGGGTCCTACTAGCTATGCTGGGCGCCATTGCAGGTGATATTATCGGCTCGGTCTACGAGCACCACCCCCTGAAAACAACGGACTTTCCGCTGCTGCAACAAGCCTCTGCCTTTACCGACGATACAGTCTTAACGATTGCTGTTGCCGAAAGCCTGCTAACAGGCAAAAGCTATGCCGCTGCCCTCAAGCATTGGGGGCGCCGCTACCCAACTGCCGGCTATGGCGGCAACTTTTACCAGTGGCTGATGAGCCGCTGCAGTGTGCCCTATGGCAGCTGGGGCAATGGGGCAGCCATGCGGGTAAGCCCCATTGGCTGGGCCTTTGAGGGGCTGGAGCAGACCCTGGAAGAAGCTGCCCGCTCGGCAGCCCCTACGCATGACCATCCCGAAGGCATTCTGGGCGCCCAGGCGGTTGCCGGCGCCCTGTGGCACATCCGGATGGGAAAAAGTAAGGAAACAATTAGCAAATGGCTGGAAGAAACAATTGGCTATGCACTACCTCCATCCATAGAACGTATCCGGGAGGGCTATGCGTTTGATGTAAGCTGCCGGGGCTCGGTGCCCCCCGCCATTCAGTGTTTTCTGGAGGCAAAGGATACGGAAGAGGCAATCCGCCTGGCCGTTTCCCTGGGGGGCGATGCCGATACGCAGGCCTCCATAGCCGGGGCGCTGGGGGAGGCAAGATGGGGGATAGATGAAAAGCTCAGGCAGCAGATCATGGGCATGCTGCCTACTCAGATGCTGGAGGTGCTGCAGCAGTTTCAGAACCGCTACCAGAGCGGCTAACTAGCTTTTTGAGTGTGACGACACCCCACTCTGGGAGTGATGGGCAATGAGGGCCCGGTATTTATCGACCGTAAGCGGCTTTGTAACCAGCTCTTTAATGCTGGCATAGCTGGTGGCACGCTGCACATCGCGGCTATCCAGCGTAGAAGACAGCAGAAAAATATCTACCGGTTTGTCGTTGAGGAAGCCTTCTTCCTTAAGCCGGTCCAGAAACTCAAAGCCATCTAAAATGGGCATTTTAATGTCCATAAAGATAATATCGGGCAGCTGCTCGGGGGTATCTCTGGCCAGGCTGCGCAGGCGCTCATAGGCGGCAGGGCTATCGGAATAGAAAGTTAGCGTAAGATCGGGCTCGTCTGCAAACAGCTCCTGCAGGATGAAATTGTTAATCTCATCATCATCTATAAACAGCAAACGGGTCTTATGCTTCTCTTGAAATGCCATGGGCAGGGTAAATCCTTATGTTTCTCTACTAGTAGAAATCGCTTATCTAACCTAAGTACGCAGGCAGTACCTGCAAAGTTAAGTCATGCCCTGAATTAAAATACTTTAATAGAAAGATTTTTGTTTTTCAGTTTAAGTTTTTCTCTTTAACTTTGTGCCTCTAAAAATAGCAGAGGCCGCAAATAGAGATTTGGTTATGAAAAAAGACATTCACCCAAAATACAACGAGGTAGTATTCCTGGACACTACGAGCGATTTTAAATTCAAGACTCGCTCTACCATGACCTCTAAAGAAACAATTGAGTGGGAAGACGGCAAGACCTACCCCCTGATCAAAGTGGAGGTAAGCTCTGCATCACACCCCTTCTACACTGGCAAGAAAATCTTCCTGGATACAGCCGGTCGTGTTGAGAAATTCAACAAGCGCTACGCTAAAAAATAAGCGGCCCCCGGGCCAGCACATGGCGCCTCCTGCTCTTTTGCGGGAGGCGCTATTTTTTTGTGCCTCCCTGGCAGCCGGCCGCAGAAATCCCCCCGGGCAGCCCGTGCATTCCGCTGCTTTTTTCCTACTTTTGCCCGCATGAATCTTGTTCTCTTCGACGATCCCACCCTGCGGCAACAGCTTCTGCCCCTTAGCTTTACCCGGCCTCTGGCAGCCCTGCGCTGCGGCATTCTTACGCTGGCCGAAAAGTGGCAGCTACTGCTTCCGCAGGCAGGCATCAGCTACCTTACGCAGGAGTACCTGCAGCAAAAATATCCGCTCCACGCCACCGCCGATACCGTTTATTTGAATGGGGCCTGCTGCCCCAGTCCCGAGCTGCTGGCCGCCCTGCAGCAGCTGCAGCCCGGACAGGCCCTGCAGCAGGGCTCCATCCTGCTGGCCTACCGGGCGGGAACAGATGCCGCAAGTGAGTACCAAAACGCTTCCTTTTCCCCGCAGTCTACCCTGCCCTGGGAGGGGCCGCTTAGCCTTATCCAGCATCCCTGGGACCTGTTTCGCCTAAATGGGGAGCAGCTCCGGCAGGACTTTGCCCTGCTGACCCGGGGCCGCCGCTCTGCCGGCATTAACGATGTGCATACGCGTTGCTATGGCGAAGAGCAGATATTTGTGGAAGAAGGGGTAAAGATACGGGCGGCCATTCTCAATGCCGAAGACGGTCCCATTTACCTGGGCAAGGGCGCACAGGTGCACGAAGGCGCCATCATCAAGGGCCCCTTTGCCCTTTGCGAGGGCGCACATGTAAATGTAGGCGGCAAAATGCGCAGTGATACTACCATTGGCCCCTACTGCAAAGCCGGCGGTGAAATAAGCAACTCCATCCTGATGGCGCACAGCAACAAAGGCCACGAGGGCTTTTTGGGCAATAGTGTGCTGGGCGAATGGTGCAACCTGGGCGCCGATACCAACACCTCCAACCTCAAGAACAACTATGCCAATGTAAAGGTCTGGAGCCATGCCCGGGAGCGCTTTGTGGATACAGGCCTGCAGTTTTGCGGCCTGATCATGGGCGATCACAGCAAGGCGGGCATCAACACCATGTTCAATACCGGCACCATGGTGGGGGTCAGCGCCAATATTTTTGGTGATGGCTTTCCGCGCACCCTTATTCCCAGCTTTGCCTGGGGGGGCGCCGCCGGCTTTAGCACCTACAAGTTTGAAACCGCCATGGAGACCGCCGAGCGCGTGCTGGAGCGCCGCAAGCTGCCCCTGAGTGCCCAGGACCGCGCCATTCTGCAGCATGTTTTTGAGCTGTCGGCTCCGCTGCGGGTGTGGGAGAAAAAACCAAGTGACTAATCCCTACACACAGCCGCAGCCGCTACTGAAAGTGGGAGAATGCCATACAGCCCTTAGCCACAGGTCCCATCCCCTCCTTCTTTACCGTTGCAGGCCTTAATTTCCTGCCTCTACCAATAGACCCAACCCCCATGCGCTTTGCTGACATCACCGGACTAGAGGAAACCAAACACCAGCTGGTACAGGCGGTTCAGGACAACCACCTGGCCCATGCCCTGCTGTTTGTAGGGCCTCAGGGCTCGGCCAACCTGGCCATGGGCCTGGCCTTTGCCACTTACCTGCAGTGCACCACCCGCCTGGCTTCCATGCAGCCCCAAGAGGCAGAAGCTCCCGGCCTGTGGGGCGATGCGCCTGCCTCGCCTGCAGACGGGCCGGCAGGCGGGCCTGCTCCAACAACCCCTTTAGAGGATGCCTGCGGCCAGTGTTCTTCCTGCCAGCGCATGGCCAAATTTCAGCATCCGGATGTGCACTGGGTATATCCGGTAAGCTCCACCAGCACCATCAAGGGCGAGGCCCATGTGGTAAGCAAAAGCTTTATTGCCGACTGGCGGCAGTTTCTGGCCCAGAACCCCTACGGCTCGCTGGGCGACTGGCGCCAGCAGTATGGAGGTGAAGACAAACAGGTAAACATCAGCAAGGAAGAAAGCCGCAACATCATCAGCACCCTGGCGCTCAAGAGCTTTGAGGGGCCCTACAAGATCATGCTCATCTGGCTGCCCGAGCACATGCACCCGGCAGCGGCCAATGGCATCCTGAAGATCCTGGAAGAACCCCCTGCCAAAACCCTCTTTATCCTGATCACCAACGATACCGAGCGCTTGCTGGCCACTATCCTGTCCCGTACTCAGCTGGTGAAGATCCGGGGCTTTAGCGATGGGGAGATCAGCCAGATGCTAACCGAACAGCACCAGCTGGCCCCTGAGCGGGCTGCCGCCATCGCACGCCTGGCAGGCGGCAACCTGCAGGAAGCCCTGCGCCTGGCCGCCGACAGCACCGATGAGAGCTTTGCGCTGTTCCGGGACTGGATGCGGCTCTGCTACGAGCACCAGTACAGCAAGCTCATCTCCTTTTCGGACGATATGGGCAAGGCCGGCCGCGATGCCCAGCGCAACCTGCTGCTCACCGGCCTTAACCTTTTGCGGGAAACCCTGGTTTATCCCTATGCCGAGGGCAAGCTGCTGCGCACCCAGTCCGACGAGCTGGCCTTTGCCGAGCGCTTCACCAAAGTAGCACCGCCTGAAAAGGTGTACCAGATGAGCGAACTACTAAACCAAACTTTATATTATCTTGAGCGGAATGCCAATGCTAAACTAGCCCTGCTGGACCTCTCGCTAAAACTGGCAGGGGTGCTGCGGGCCTAGGCTGCCAGCCCTAAAAAGCCCCCTCAACTGCATGAAGAAAAAAGCTTCTAAACCGCTGCTAACACTTGGCCGGACCGATATAGTAGATTTGCCGGATCTGGGCCTTCACAATGTAGATGTTAAAATAGATACAGGGGCCTACACCTCTTCTATTCATTGTTCCCGTATAAAAGTAGTACAAGAAGCCGACGGCAGCCAGGCCATTACCTTTACCATACCTGGCTCCAAACTGCACGAAAAGGGAGTCCACCATTTTAAAGTAAAAGAGTTTGAGCAGCGCAGCATTCGCAGTTCCAACGGGCACCTGCAAAAACGCTTTATCATTCACAGCCACATTGTACTTTTTGGCAAACGCATACAAACCGAATTTTCCCTGGCCGACCGTAGCCGCATGAAATACCCCATTCTGCTGGGCAGGCAGCTCCTCAACAAGCGCTTTCTGGTAGATGTGAGCAAAACCAACCTATCCTACAAAGAAAAAAATAGATATGAACATAGCTGTTCTCTCCCGCAATTCCAACCTGTACTCTACCAGGCGCCTGGTAGAAGCCGCCCGGCAGCGCGGGCATGAGTGCCGGGTACTGGATCATTTGCGGTGCGATATCATCATCGAGCAAAACAATCCGGCCATCCACTACAAGGGCGATTTGGTACGGGGGGTAGATGCGATCATTCCCCGTATTGGCGCCTCGGTCACCTTTTACGGCTCGGCGGTGGTGCGCCAGTTTGAGATGATGAACGTGTTTACCACCACCAAATCACAGGCCATAGTGCGCTCCAGAGATAAGCTGCGCAGCATGCAAATTCTGGCCCGCTCGGGCGTGGGCCTGCCCAAAACCGCCTTTACCAACTACAGCCGGGAAGATAAGTACCTGATTGAGGCCGTAGGCGGCACCCCCTGTGTGATCAAATTGCTGGAAGGCACCCAGGGCCTGGGCGTGGTGCTGGCCGAAACCCGCAAGGCAGCCCAGTCGGTGATTGAGGCCTTTCACAACCTGAAGGCCCGCGTAATTGTGCAGGAATTCATTAAAGAAGCCAAGGCCGCCGATATACGGGCCTTTGTGATTGGCAACGAAGTGGTAGGGGCCATGCGCCGGCAGGGCAAGGAGGGCGAGTTCCGCTCCAACCTGCACCGGGGCGGCAGCGCCACCGTATACAAGCTCAACCGGGCCGAAAAAGCCGCTGCCCTTACGGCCGCCAAAGCCATGGGCCTTACCATTGCGGGGGTAGACATGCTGCAGTCTAACCGCGGCCCGCTGATCCTGGAGGTAAACTCCTCGCCCGGCCTGGAGGGCATCGAGCAGGCCACCGGCATCGATATAGCTTCCAAAGTGATCCGGTACATTGAGCAGGAGTTGAGTGCCCAGCAGCCCAAACGCAAAAAGCCGCATACCGATGCCTGATGGGCAGGGATGTAACAGAAGTAGGTTAAGTAATCAGACGAGTAAAAAATGAACATACGCATAGGAACCCGTGGCAGCATGCTGGCCCTCTGGCAGGCCCATTATGTGGCCGACCTGCTGAAGGCCGGAGGGCTAGAAACAGAGTTGGTCACCATAGAGACCCGCGGCGACAAGATCCTGGATGTTTCCATTGCCAAGATCGGCAGCAAGGGCGTCTTTACCGAAGAGATTGAGGAGCAGCTGGCCCAGGGCACCATTGACATTGCCGTTCACAGTGCCAAAGACATGCAGTCGGAGCTGCCCGAGGGCTTCTCGCTCATAGCTTTTACCGAGCGGGAAAAGGTAAATGATGTGATCATCAGCCACCGCAGCGACCTGGAGCTGGACAATCCGGACAAGCCCCTGGTGCTGGGCACCTCCTCTACCCGCCGGGTAGCCACGCTCAAAAAATACTACCCCCATGCCCGGCCGGTATCGGTACGGGGCAATCTGCAGACCCGCATCCGCAAGATGGAAGAAGGGGCCTGCGATGCCCTGCTGCTGGCCTATGCCGGCGTGCACCGTATGGGGTACGGCAGCCTGATTCTGCGCCACCTGCCGGTAGATGAGTTTATCCCCCCTGTAGGGCAGGGCAGCGTGGCCATAGAAGTGCATGCACAGCTGGATGCCCAAAAGCGGGAGCGCATTCGCCAGTTGGTAAACCACCCCCTTACCGAAACCCGTCTGCTGGCCGAGCGTGCCTACCTGCGCCGCCTGCAGGGAGGCTGTAGTGTGCCTGTTTATGCCCTGGCCCAGCTGGGCGAGGGAGATACGGTAAGCATCCGCGGCGGTGTGATCAGCCTGGATGGGCAGGAGCGCATTGACCTTAGCCTTAGCGGCCCCACTGCCGAAGCCGAGCGCCTGGGCACTGCCCTGGCCGAACAGGTGCTGGCTGCCGGCGGCGAGCGCATCCTCAAGCAGATCCGGGGGCAAATGGCGCATTGATCTGCTCTAAATTACCACTCTTAAGTCTTCAGGCAACCTCAGTTGCAGGTTCCCCGAACCTGCAACGCTTTAATTTCTGTCGCAGGTTTTCCAAACCTGTGACTATAATTCCCAGGTTCTCTGAACCTAATCAGTTAACCCCGGTTAATCGTTCATGAGCACAAACTACCGCAGCGGCGATGAAGCATACCCCCATTTTCTTACCCTTACGCTGGTAGAATGGGTGGATCTGTTCAGCCGGAAACGGTATAAAGACATTCTGCTGGAAAGCCTTCGCTTTTATACACAACACCAACGCTTTCGGCTGCATGCCTGGGTGATCATGACCAACCATGTGCACCTGATTGCCAGTGCTGTCCCGGGACAAAAGCTGGTTGAAGCCATCCGGACGCTCAAGCGTTTTACCGCCAAAGCCATGTATGAAAGCCTGCAGGAAGATCAGCAGGAATCCAGAAAAAACTGGATGAACTGGATCTTTAGGGCACAGGGCAAAAGAAGCAGCAGCAATGAACACTACAAAGTATGGATTCATGAAAACCACCCCATTGAGCTATCAACCCCTGTACTGCTTAAGCAACGCTTAGACTATCTTCATCAAAATCCGGTGAGGGCTGGGATCTGCTATCGGGCAGAAGATTATATTTACTCCAGCGCGGGGGCCTATGCCGGTGAACAGACACAACTGCCGCTGGTTTTATTGGAGTAAAGCAGGTTCAGAGAACCTTATTCATTTGTATCACAGGTTTGGAAAACCTGCGATAGCACGGCCTATAGCGTAGGTTCCCTGGGCCGCCCCAAAGCCCCCGAACATTAAAACTGAAACTGTCGCAGGTTTTCCAAACCTGTGACAGAAATTAAAAGGGCTCTCCGAACCCGCATCCTATCAAAACACAACTGGAACACCTTTACCATTTCATCGACCGGGCCTGGCCCAGCCCGCAGCTGTGGGCTTATCTACTGCCGCTGGCCTTTTTGTATGGCATAGGAGCAGCCTGGCTAGCCGGCTGGCTGCGGGTAACGCGCCGCTGGCGGGTGGGCTATACGCGCAAGCTTTTTCACTTTTTCATTTTTACGGCCGCTGGTGTGCTGCAACTGCGCTGGGGCCTGCCCGTGGTGGTGGTGTTTGGTACGGCCATTAGCCTGCTGGTGTTATGGGCAGTATACAAAGGTCCGAAAAGCTCGTTTTACCTGGCTATGGCCCGACCTTCTGATGCCCCGCAGGAACGCCTCTTTATCCTGATCCCCCTTGCCACCACGGCGGTGGGGGGCGTACTGGCCAACCTGTTCTTTGGCCCCTGGGCCGCCATTGGCTACCTGGTAGGCGGCTGGGGCGATGCTATTGGCGAGCCGGTGGGCAGCCGCTGGGGAAAACATCGCTACAAGGTGCCTTCCATGGCCGGTGTTGCCGCTACGCGCAGTCTGGAGGGCTCCGCAGCCGTGTTTGCCGTAAGTGCGCTGGTGGCCTTCTGGGGTCTGCTGGCACAGGGTACAACCCCTGCAGATGCTTTTACCTGGGCGCTGCTAATTGCCCTGGCGGCCACCAGTGTAGAAGCCGTCAGTACCCATGGGCTCGACAACCTTACCATTCAGCTGGCGGCGGCCGGCATGGCTTACTGGCTGGCCGCCTGATCTCCCTTGCCCTACAATCTACCTTCTAGCTTATACCCTTTACTCGCTCACTTCTCAGCAGAATTCCGTATTTTTCGGCTACCATCTAAACCCTGGCTTCATGATCCGTATTGTTGCATTTACTTTTTGCGTTCTCCTGCTGGCCTCCTGCAAGACTGAGAAGGATTCGCTGGTGATCATCCAGACCCGCTATGGCGACATGACCGCCATTCTCTTCGACGCTACCCCCCGGCATAAGGAAAACTTTTTATCCCTGGCCCGCAGCGGCGCCTTTGATAGCACCACCTTTCACCGGGTCATTCAGGAATTCATGATCCAGGGCGGCGATGTAAATGCCAAAACCCCCGATGCCGACCCCATTGACTACACCCTGCCGGCCGAATTCAACGATTCGCTTATTCACCGCAAGGGGGCGCTGGCCGCTGCCCGCCAGGCCGATCAGGTAAACCCCAAAAAAGAGAGCAGCGGCAGCCAGTTTTACATTGTACAGGGCAAGATCTTTCAAGAGGAGGAACTACGTGCCATGATGTTCAACCGCAGCCAGCAGGCAAAGCAGGAAGGCTTTAAGCGGCTGCTGGGCATGCCCCAGTACCTGCGCCTGCGCCAGGAGGTGATGCAGCTGCAGCAGGCGGGCAACTATGCGGCCATCCAGGAAAAAATGGAAGAAAGCCTTCCCCTGATCGAAAAAGAATTTGGTCCCCAGCCCCGCTATGCGCTTGACGAGCAGCAGGTGCAGGTGTATACCACCATCGGCGGTGCGCCGCACCTGGACCGCGAGTATACCGTTTTTGGGCAGATTGTAGAAGGCCTGTCGGTAATTGATTCCATTGCCAGTGTGCGAACCGCCGCTGCCAACCGCCCGGTAGAGGATATTCACATGCGCCTGCGCGTAGAAGACGTTTCCCTAAAGGAGCTGCGCAAGCGCTATCCCGCCTATTATCCCAAGGAGAACAAGAACTAATGAAACTGCTGATTACAGGAACCAACGGATTGCTGGGCCAGAAACTGGTTAGCCAGCTGGAGAAGGAAACTTTTTGGGACGTGCTGGCCACCTCCCGGGGGGAGAGCCGCCTGGGCGAAACAGCCATCCGCTACCAGTCCATGGACATCGAAAACAGGGAAGACGTACTGCAGACCGTAGCAGCCTTTGCTCCGGATGTGATCCTGCATACCGCCGCCATGACGCATGTAGACCAGTGCGAGCTGAACCGGGAAGCCTGCTGGCGCGCCAATGTAGAAGCCGTACAGCACCTGATTGCCGCCGCCGAGCAATGCGGCGCCTTTCTGCTGCATGTCTCCACCGATTTTATCTTTAGTGGCGAAGAGGGGCCGTATAGTGAAGAAGCTACCCCTGCCCCGGTAAATTTCTATGGCGAAAGCAAGCTGGAGGCCGAACGCCTGGTGCAAGGGGCCCGCACCCCCTGGGCTATTGCACGCACCGTGCTGGTCTATGGCATCACTAACAGCCTGAGCCGCTCTAACATCATCGTCTGGGTAAAGAACAGCCTGGAAAGCGGCAAAGCCATACAGGTGGTGGATGACCAGTGGCGCACCCCTACCCTGGCCGAAGACCTGGCCGCCGGCTGCCTGCTCATTGCCCGCCAAAAAGCAGAAGGCATCTGGAACATCTCCGGCAAGGATTTTCTTAGCCCCCTGGAGATGGCTCAAAAAACGGCCGATTTCTTTGGCCTGGACAGTAGCCTTATAAGCAGGGCCGACAGCAGCACCTTTACCCAACCCGCCCGCCGCCCGCCCCGCACAGGCTTTACCATCCAAAAAGCACAATCCCAATTAGGCTACCAACCCCATAGTTTTGAAGAAGGCCTGGCCCTGGTGGCCCGGCAAATAAAACAACTGCAGTAGCAGGAATCCCGTTAGGAAGTCGCATATTTTCTGCTAATTAATTCTTACATTAGCCGGTATTACCAAATAGAATACCGGCCTCATGAAGAAAAGTAGCCTGCTCTTGCTCCCCTCGCTCCTGCTGGCGATGGCACCGGCAATGGCCCAGGAAGTCCCTGTTTCCCCTTCTGTCGATGAACAGATCAACACCAAAGTCGCCCCCTTTACCCAGGCCATTTCCGACTTTGTGTTCTATCCGGTACAGATCACCGAGGCCATACAAGTGCCCTTTATTCTGATCTGGCTGCTGGCCGGCGCGCTCTTCTTCACCTTTTACCTGAAATTCATCAACGTACGGGGCTTTCTGCGAGCTTTCGAAATCATAAAAGGCACCTACACCAGGCCCGAAGATCCCGGACAGACCACGCACTTTCAGGCCTTGTCCGCCGCACTGAGTGGAACGGTAGGTCTGGGCAACATAGCCGGGGTAGCCATTGCCATTTCCATAGGGGGTCCCGGGGCTACGCTCTGGATGATCCTGGCTGGTTTTCTGGGCATGTCCAGCAAGTTTACCGAATGTACCCTGGCGGTTAAATACCGGGAGATTGATGCCGACGGCACCGTAAACGGCGGGCCTATGTATTACCTCAAAAAGGGGTTTGCCGAGCGGGGATTTGTAGGCCTGGGCAAATTCCTGGCCGTTTTCTTCTGCATCATGTGCATTGGGGGTTCGTTTGGCGGGGGCAATATGTTTCAGATCAACCAGGCCACCCAGCAGTTTATGAGCATGCCGGGCATCTCAGATTCTTTTTTTGGCCGGCAGCAACTGGATCTTTGGCCTGATAATGGCCCTGCTGGTAGCGGTGGTGATTCTGGGCGGCATTACCAGCATTGTAAAAGTAACCGAGAAGATTGTACCCCTTATGTGTGGCATTTACCTGCTGGGAGCACTGGTGGTGCTTGGCGCTAACCTTGGCAACCTGCCCGAAGCCTTTGCAGCCATTTTTGAAGGCGCCTTTAGCGGCACAGCCGTTGCCGGTGGTGTGGTGGGCGCCATGATCCAGGGCATTCGCCGGGCGGCCTTCTCCAACGAAGCCGGCATTGGCTCGGCGGCCATTGCTCACTCTACCGTAAAAACCAGCATTCCCGTAACCGAGGGCTTTGTAGCCTCGCTGGAGCCCTTTATCGATACGGTGGTAGTATGTACCATGACGGCCCTGGTAATTGTGGTAACCGGCAACTACAGCGCCGCCGATGGCGATGGCATTGCGCTTACCTCCGATTCCTTTGCTACGGTGATGAGCTGGTTCCCGATCATACTGTCAGTAGCCGTGGTGCTGTTTGCCTTCTCGACCATGATCTCCTGGTCGTACTACGGCCTCAAGGCCTGGACCTACCTCTTTGGGCGCAGCAAAACGACCGAGCTGGTGTACAAAATGATCTTCTGCGCCTTTGTGGTGATTGGCTCGGCCATGAACCTGGCCGCTGTTACGGACTTTTCTGATGCCATGATCTTTGCCATGGCCTTCCCTAACATGATTGGCCTTTACTTCCTGGCACCGGTGGTAAAGCGGGAAATGAACAGGTTCCTGGACATGGTAAACAACAAACCCCAGGGCCCGGATGCCCCAAGTATGCGGGTAGTGCGGGATGAGGCTGGAGTTAAACCGATGGTATAGGGTGGGGGCCCAGCTATGTAGTGGTGCCACAACGCAAGAGCAGAAGCCAGCAGGATCTTTGCTCCTGCAGAGTTTTGAGAAACTAAAATCGGGTACCACATGCCCTGTAATGAAAGAAGCCCGCTGCACAGCGGGCTTCTTTCATTACAGGACTATTTCCCTTATTCCAATACCTCCAGGATGGGGCTGCCGGTGGCGCCATTGGGCAGGCCAATGCCCAGCATCTGCGATACGGTAGGAGCAATGTCGGTAATGGCCTGATAGCGGTAGCTTCCGCCTCTCTTAATGCCGTTGCCATACCAGATCAGCGGTACGTGGGTATCATAGGTATAGCCCGAGCCGTGGGTGGTGGCGTAGGAGATCTTGTGCATCCAGGCCGGGTTCAGCACCAGCAGCACATCGCCGGAGCGGGGGCGGTAGTAGCCCATCTGCAACAGATGGCGTATGCCGCCGCTGTATTCATTCTGGCGCATCTGGCTGCCGGTATAGGCATCTACCGTATAAGGCTGCAGCACCAGGTAGTTTACTACTTCGGCCTGCACCTCTTCCAGATGCAGTTTGGCAGCACGTATGCGGGTATGGTTCAGGTATACCTGATCGTTGGTAATATATTCTACCAGCTCCTGCTGCTTAAAGCGTTGCTGCAGCTGCTTATTGAGCGCTGCCTTAAGCTCGCCTTCGGGATAATAACCTGCCGGCAGGCGCTCGTCCATCAGAAACTGGGGCACATCGGCAGCGGCATGATCGGCGGTAAGAAAGAGCATGTAGTTGCCCTCGCCTACCTGTGCATCCAGTGCGTCCAGCAGGCGGGCTATTTCGCGGTCCAGGCGCAGGTACATATCGTGCAGCTCCCGGGAGCGCAGGCCAAAATCATGGCCAATGATATCGGGAGTAGAATAGCTAACCGTAAACAGGTCGGGGGTTTCGTCCTGGCCCAGCCCCTCACCTGCCAGCGCTGCCAGGGCTATTTCCGTTACCAGCGTATTGCCCCATGGCGTGCTGCTGAGAATGTCATAACCCCCATTTTGCTCCTGCAATTCAGGCAGCACATAGGGAAAGGTTGCCTCGGTTCGGCCGGCAAATACCCGTTCGTAGGGCTGGTTGTCGGGGCCGCTGTTTTGATACGCGGCTTCGGGCAGCAGCAGGGTCCAGGTACTGTCCAGGTACTGTTTGGCCAGTTGGCGGCCATTGAACTGCTGCATCCAGCCGGGCAGCTGCTCCATGTAGTAGGTGCTGGTGATAAAACGTCCGGTGGTTTTATCATACCAGTAGGCGCCATCGGGAATATGGCCGGCGGGCATTACAGCACTACGGTCCTTCAGGCTTACCCCAACTACCTTGGCCCGGCGGTTGGTGGCCAGCTTTAGCTCATCGGCCAGGTTGGTGACCAGCAGGCGATGCGGCGAGGCGGCCATGCCTGTTTCGCTGCCTACGGGTTTTTCGTCCGGATCGCCGGCGCAGTAGACTGAGCGGGCCTCTTCCCGGCTGTACCAGTTGTTGCCGATAATGCCATGTGTGGCGGGTGTAGCGCCCGAAAAAATAGAGGCATGGCCCGGACCGGTAAAGGTGGGGATGTAGTTGTAATGGGTGTTATAGTTGACAAAACCCTCCCGCATCAGGCGCTTAAAGCCCCCTTCGGTAAATCCCTGTGCAAAACGGGTGAGGTACTCGGGCCGCATCTGGTCAATCACCAGGCCTACAATCAGTTTTGTAGCAGGCCGTTGGGGTTCCTGCAGCGCCTCCTGCACGGCCTCAGGGGCCGGAGGGGATGAGGAGGAGTCAGCTGCCGGGGCAGGCGGCTGGGTTTTGCAGGCGGCCATCAGCAACAGGGTACTTGCAATCAATCGGAGTTTCATGAAAATAGGGAATGGGCCTTGCAGGCCACCCCTTGGTAGCCGGCAAGGCCGGTGGTGAATCTTATTTGCGCAGGGGGGCCTGTATGCGGTAGTCGGTGCGCACCTGTCCCTTGCTGATGTTCTGCAGCTTGGTTTGCAGCAGGCGCTTTTTAAGCCCGCTCAGGTAATCGGTAAACAGCACCCCCTCGATGTGGTCGTACTCGTGCTGGATGATGCGGGCGGCAATGCCGTCATAGTCCTCGGTATGCTCCTGCCAGTCGGCATCGTAGTAGCGGATGCGGATCTGTTCGGGCCGGTACACATCGGCCCGGATGCCGGGTATGCTCAGACATCCCTCCTCAAAGGCCCAGTCCTCGCCGCTTTCTTCCAGAATCTCGGGGTTGATGAATACTTTCTTGAAGTCTTTCAGCTCCTCGTCCATGGGCTCGCCATCCACCACAAACATGCGAATGCTTTTGCCGATCTGCGGGGCGGCCAGGCCTACGCCACTGGCGGCGTACATGGTCTCAAACATATCGGCCGCCAGGGCTTTTACATCAAGGCTGCCCTGCTCAATATCCTCGGCCTGCTTTTTCAGTACCGGATCGCCATATACAACTATGGGATAGATCATCGTATTCCTTTGCTTTCCAAAAATGATTGTAAAATAATCGTGGCGCTTACCCGGTCTACCAGCTCCTTGTTTTGCCGGTCTTTCTTTTTAACCCCTCCGGCCAGTATGGCTTTCTGGGCCATGCTGGAGGTAAAGCGTTCGTCATGCAAATGTACGGGAATCTGCGGAAAATGCTTCCGTAAAATTGTGGCGCAGCCCTTAGCGCCGGCTGTGGCATCGGTATCGGTATTGTCCAGGCGGCGGGGCATGCCCACCACAAAGGCTTCTACGCTTTCCTGCCTGAGGTAAGCGGTTATAAAGGGCACCAGGTCTTTGCTGTGAATGGTCTCCAGCGGCGAGGCAATGATCTGAAGGGGGTCTGTGGCGGCCAGCCCTACCCGTTTGGATCCGTAATCAATGGCTAGTATACGCCCCATGTCTAGTTCTGTGCGGTGAGTCCCCGCCATTTGCGGCGCACCCGCTTCTCCAGCGCCAGCGCCTTGGGAAAGAGGATCTCGTCTTCAATGTGCGAATGGCTTCTGAGGCTTTGCTCAAAGGCCTGCAGCTCGCCATACACCACTTTTAGCAGCAGGGGGGTAGTATCTGAGGTGCTGTAGTTATTGGTGAGCACCCGAATGCCCTGCATCTCATCATCGTGGCAGTCGTGCTCCACGGCTAGTTCTTCAATGGTGTTTTTCTCCATCATAAAAAACAGCCTGCCCGGATGAAAATTGCCCTGCGTGGCGGCCTGCAGCAGTAAGATGTAGGTAAAGAGCGTATCTTCTTCTTTATAGATATGGCGGATAAAATCCTCTACATAGAGGGGGAAGATAAACTTCAGGTCTTCGGCAGCCGGGCTGTGCAGCAGGTCGGCGGGGCTCAGCTCCTGGATGAGCCGGGCAATGTAGGGCAATTTATGCTTTACAAAAAGATAATGGCTGTGCTTGAGGTAGGCAATGATGATATCAACCGGTAGGCTGGTAAGGTTAGGCGTCTCGGGCTGCTGCAGGGCCGATTCCAGGCTGTCTACCACTTGCTGTACACGCAGGCCCCGCTGCTGGCATACCTGCTCCAGGGTTTGCTCGGAGTACTCGTAAAATTCTATTCCAAAGTAGTACAGCACCGACGCAAACACGTAGTTCTTCTCAATCAGTTCTGTGATTTTGGATTTGTCGTAGCTCACCGCACCAACTGTTTAAAGCAAAATAACTCTCAGAAGCCGGGTCCCGTGCTGCTGCGGGGGGGTGCCCGGCTGGTTCTGATCGCCTGTTAATCCTAAAATTTCTTCGGAAGAAAAGTAAATATACAAAAATCCCCTATGCAGTGGTAAAAAATTTCGGCCTGGCCCGCAAGATGCAACTCTGGGCGGCAGATGCATGTTTTAGGCCAAAAGAAGCTTTTTTAACCGCTCCGGTCTTGCTACCTTTCTTATTCCTATATATGCAGCAGCACAAAATTTGTTTCAGCGAAAACGAAGCAACAACCGGCAGCGTTACAAAAATACACAGACTGCATGGCCGGGCCCGCTGAGCAGGGCCCCTGTGAGAGCGATCATCTACCCAAGAAGCATTACACCCTATGTATAAAAACACCAAATCCGCCGCCAAACTTCCTTTCTTTGTATTTCTGGGAGTAGCTGCAGGCCTGCTCCTGGGCGCCTCCATTACCGACCCCACCGCCAACAACCCCTTTAACAGTCTGTTGAAGTTCCGGGAAATTGTGACCCACATCGACCGCTACTATGTGGATGATGTGAATACCGAAGGCCTGGTAGAAGACGCCATTAAAGGGATGCTGGTAAAGCTGGACCCCCACTCGGTCTACATCCCCAAGGAAGATCTGCAAATCTCCAAATCGCAGCTGGAGGGCGAGTTTGATGGCATTGGCATTGAGTTTAACCTGATCCGCGATACCATTGTAGTGGTAGCCCCTCTGGCGGGCGGGCCTTCCGAAACGGCCGGCCTGCAACCCAACGACCGCATTGTGCAGGTAAACGGCCAGCCGGTAGCCGGACGTGGCGTAAGCAACAAAGAAGTATTTAACCTGCTGCGCGGCCCCAAAGGCAGCAAGGTAGAGCTGGGTGTACTGCGCCGTGGCAAAGCCCAGGTGCAGCAGTTTACCGTAGTGCGCGATAAAATTCCGCAGCATTCCGTAGCGGCCACCTACATGGTTAACGATGAGGTGGGCTACATTAAGGTAACCCGCTTTTCGGCCACCACCTATACCGAGTTCCGCAAGGCCATGGACGACCTGGCTGCCCAGGGCATGAAAAAACTGATCCTTGACCTGCAGGACAATCCCGGCGGCTACATGGACCGGGCCGTAAACATGGCCGATGAGTTCATCAGCGGCAACAAGATGATTGTGTATACCGATGGCAAAAAGAGCCGCTACGATACGCAGTCCCGCGCTCAGCGCACCGGCATCTTTGAGCAGCAGCCCGTAATTGTGCTTATCAACGAAGGCAGCGCCTCCGCTTCCGAGATTGTGGCCGGCGCCCTGCAGGACAACGACCGGGCCCTGATCGTGGGCCGCCGCAGCTTTGGCAAAGGCCTGGTGCAGATGCCCATCAGCCTGAGCGACGGCTCCGAGCTGCGGCTGACCATTTCCCGCTACTTTACCCCCAGCGGCCGATCCATCCAGAAACCCTACAGCGCCGATGGCGAATATAGCAGCGACCTGAAGAACCGCTACGAGCATGGCGAGTACTTTACGGCCGATAGCATCCGCTTTAGCGATACGCTGCGCTTTGAGACCAGCAAGGGCCGTGTGGTGTACGGCGGTGGCGGCATTATGCCCGATGTATTTGTGCCCCTGGACACTACCCAGAACAGCACCTACATGACCAAGCTGTTTCTTAACAATGCCGTAAACGAATATACCCTTAACTGGGCACAGGCCAACCGCGCCAAGCTGGAAAAAGGGGGCTTCAAAGACTATTACGCCCATTTTCAGGTAACAGATGCCATGCTGAAGGAGATTGTGAAAATGGGTGAGCGGGAAGGCACCCCCTTTGATGAAAAAGGATATACCCGCTCCAAAGAACTGCTGCGTACGCATGTAAAGGCCCTTATTGCCCGCAACATTTGGAAGAACAACGGATATTATCCAATTTACAACCAGACTAGCAGAATTTTTCAGCAGGCCCTGCAGCGCTTCGATGAAGCTGCCGAGCTTGCCAGTAACCACTAAGGCCATGTTTTATACCCGATTAGGCGAGCTTCCGCCCAAGCGCCACATCCAGTTTCGCCAGCCCGATGGCAGCCTGTATGCCGAAGAACTGGTAAGCTCCCGGGGCTTCTCCGGCGTGTACTCCAACCTCTACCATGTATACCCCCCCACCCGGGTAAAGCAGGTAGGCAAGCCGCAGCCCTTTGGCACTAAGATCAAGGAAGATTACCCCCTGCTGCAGACGCACCTGAAAACTGCCGGCGAGGGTCTTACCGGCCATGATTACCTGCACGGCCGCCGCATGCTGATGAAGAACAGCGATGTGGCCATCGGCATCTGCAACATACCGGCCGGCAGCCGCATGCCCTTTTTCTACAAAAATGCCGAGGCCGACGAGGTCATTTACATCCATGACGGCAGCGGGCGCCTCTACTCGCAGTTTGGGGTTATTGATGTGCGCAAAGGCGATTATGTGGTGATCCCCCGCACCACCATATACAGATTTGATTTTGATAACGAGGGGGATATGGTGCGCCTGCTGGTAATTGAGGCGGCCAACCCTATTGAAACGCCCCAGCGCTACCGCAACGAGCTGGGCCAGTTGCTGGAGCACAGCCCCTTTGCCGAGCGGGACATACGCCCGCCGCATGAGCTCATTACCGAAACCGAAAAAGGCGATTACCTGGTAAAGATCAAGAAAGGCAATTACCTGCATCAGTACCACTACGAGCACAGCCCCATGGACCTGGTAGGCTGGGATGGCTACCTCTACCCCTTTGCCTTCTCTATCTACGACTTTGAGCCCATCACAGGGCGCATCCACCAGCCGCCGCCGGTGCACCAGACCTTCCACTCCGATGGCTTTGTGATCTGCTCCTTTGTGCCGCGCCTGTTCGATTACCATCCGCAGGCCATCCCGGCGCCCTACAACCACTCCAACATCGATTCCGACGAGGTGCTCTTCTATGCCGAAGGCAACTTTATGAGCCGCAAGGGCATCGACAGGGGGTCGTTTACGCTGCATCCCGGCGGCCTGCCCCACGGACCCCATCCCGGAACGGTAGAAAAAAGCATTGGTAAGAAAGAGACCAACGAATATGCCGTAATGGTGGATACCTTCCGCCCCCTCTACCTCACCGAAGAAGCCATGGCCTATGTAGATGAGAACTACCCCATGAGCTGGACGGAGTAGGCCCAGCTTATTCATTAAAAGCACAGGAGCTGGTAGAATTTACCAGCTCCTGTGCTTTTTTACCCCAGCCTTTTTCCTATTCAGATTGATATTTGATCTCATTGTAGTGCTGCACCAGCAGCACTACATTATTCAGCAGCTTGTTGTTTGATCTCATTAAAATAAGCCACAATTCGCAAAACATCTCCCGGCTTTCGAAGACTCAATCGGTTTTTAGTTATAAATGCGTTTATCCGCTTCTCTTCATCCTGCATCAACTCCTGCAGCACTTTTTTTTGAGGATTACGAAGATAAACCGGCTGAGTATTCATTGGCGTTGGCTCATTATACCGTTGAACAAAAGTAGTTGGTGTAATCAGATAGATAGTCAAATAAGGAACTGTTACATTATTTGCCTCTATAACCTGAAAACTTGCAAAGTTTGTAAATAGAGGATTATAGCTACTGAACCCTTTTATGCCGCTATAATCCTCAGGAATAGCCTTATCAATATTTTCCTGAATAACCGCCCTATTTTCATACACAAGGTTTTGCTTGACATCATATTCTAATTTTTGCAATGCCAGCATATACTCACCTTCTACCAATGCCTCAAAAAAGCGAAATTCAACCTTGTTTTTAGCTGGGAAATAAGGCAATGCGTAAAATGTACGCATAGTATTTATCCGTTCATCATAAACCCAAAAAAGCCTAATCTGTCGAGCATCATAATCAAAGGGGGTGTTATTAATATAAATTTGAAGTACATCATTTGTTGCTTCAGAAGAGAACTTGATGTAACCCTGCATCTGCGTTCCTGTTTTTAGTTCCACCCCGCCCTCATACCACATCCATTTTCCTATCTCTGTCTGGCCATATAAGGTTCCCGAAGAAAAGAAAAACAGGAAGAATGATAAAAGTTGCTTACTAGTCATGCATTTAGAGTAAGAAGACAAATGTATTTTTAACAAACAGCACAAGCAATTATTGTGCCTATATTGTTACGGCATGTAGATAACTTGATGTTTTTATTACTCAATAACCCATACCACTAGAAGCAAAAAAGGAGCCTGCATACGCCGGCTCCTTTTCATTTGGATTAACTCAACCTAAAACACTCAATTCGAGCGATCTTTAATTTCGTTGTAGTACTGCACCACCCGTAACAGGTCCTGGCGCTTGCGTACATCCAGCTTGTTCTGGCTGATGAAGGCATCTACCTGGCTGCGCTTGTCCCGCACCAGCTGCATGAGCATATCGGGATTGGGCTTGCGGAAGCGCACCTCCTGGCTGGCCAGGGAAGTAGGCTGGTTGTAGGCTTCTATGTGACTATCGGGGGTAACCAGGTAAATGGTTTCATAGGGCACCACCACCGAGTAGCCCCGCATGGCGTTGCGATCATACCAGCTGGGAATGTAATGCCCGCGGTACATATAGGGATTGCGGGGCTGGCGGGTTTCGGTCCGGAACTCGGTTTTGCTCAGGGCTGTCAGATAGCCCCCCTCCAAGAGCGTTTCGAAGAACAGCATGATCTCATGCCCGCTGCCTTCTGGGGTAAAGGGCAGCGAGTAAAAGGTGCGGGTAATGCCCAGCTGATCGTCATAAAAGCGAAAGAATACCACCTGGTTGGCATCGTACGAAAGCGTACGTCCATCGGTGCGGATCTGCAGCAGGGCGGCTTTAAAATCAGAATAGTAGCTGATGGCCCCCTGCAGGCGCTGGCCCGTTTCCAGCTCAACCATCCCCTTAAACCAGAGATCGCCCCTTTGCTGGGCAGAAGCCGGAGCTGCACCAACACCTATCAACAGAAAAAGCACCAGCAGGTGTATAAAGTTTATTCGCATCGAGCGTCTATTTAGGAGTTTATTCTCAGTTTTTATAACGAAAACAGAGCAAAAAACGTGCTAGTTATCTACCATACCCTAAAACAAAAATAGTATCTTTCACTGTCATGCAGCTGCCAGTTCCCAGTTTATCTCCTTCTGCCCCCCTGGTACTTTTTAGCCTTTTTCAGCTGGAGAAGGGCCATCGCCTGTGGGCGCTGCGTAAAATGGGACTTTCCTCCTTTCTGTTACCCCCCTCTGCTGCCATGCCCTTCGGGCTGATGCTGGGGGTTGGCAAAGGCTTTGGCCTGGACCCGGACTGGGACCGCTATGCCCTGCTGAGCAGCTGGCGACGCCCGGAGGAAGCGTATGATTTCCTGGAAAAGAATCGGCTGGCGCAGCAACTGCAGCATAAAAGCCGGGAGCGCTGGTCGGTGCTGATGCAGCCTGTGGTGGCCAAAGGTGAATGGGGTGGCAAAAACCCTTTTCTGCCCGCCGCCCCTCCGCTGGAGGCCGGGGAACCTGTGGTGGTACTTACCAGAGCCACCATTCGCCCCACTCGCATGCTGGAGTTCTGGCGGCAGGTGCCTCCGGTGAGCCTTTCCACCCAACAGGCCCCGGGGCTGCTGGCCAAGATCGGCATTGGTGAGCTGCCCGTAGTGCAGCAGGCCACGCTGAGTGTATGGGAGAATAAGGAAAAGCTGGAAGGTTTTGCCTACCATATGCAGCAACACCGGGCCGTTATTGGCCAGACCCGACGCCGCAACTGGTACAGCGAAGAGCTGTTTGCCCGCTTCCGTCCTCTCTGGACGCAGGGAAGCTGGTCAGGGCAGCAGGTGCTTCCCCAGCTAAATACTCCCCTTAAATCGTCCTAAGCTCTTTTTCTTCACCCTTTTATGGAATAGGGATCCTAAATTAATAACTAAAATATTAGTTATAAAACTAAACATTTAGTATGTTTGATTACTTCTACTAGAAACTTACCCCCTTAGCCCCCATGAAGGAATTAACCAAAGCGGAAGAGCAGGTGATGCAGCTGCTCTGGCAACAGGAAAAAGCCTTTGTAAAAGACCTGGTGGCAGCCATGCCTGAGCCCAAACCCGCCTACAATACGGTATCAACCATTGTGCGCATCCTGGAAACCAAGGGCTTTGTAGCGCACCAGGCCTATGGCAAAACGCATGAGTACTACCCCCTCATCACAAAAGATGACTACCGCTCCTTTTATCTGAAGAGCATGGTCAGCACCTATTTCGGGGGCTCGTTTCAGAAGCTGGTTTCCTTCTTTGCCAAAGACAACGACCTGGATGTGCAGGAACTGGAAGAGCTGATGAAGCATGCCAAACAAGAATTAGATAACCCCAAAGGCGATGACTAACATAGTTCCCTACCTCCTTACCGCCAGTGTGCTGCTGGCCGTGCTCTATGCGGGCTACTATGTATTTCTGCGCAACCAGAAAGCCTTTGCCTTTACCCGCTTTTACCTGCTGGGCAGCCTGTTCCTTTCCCTGCTGCATCCCCTGTTAAGCGGACTGCTGCCTGGTACTTCTCTGGCATCCGGCACAATACCCCTGGAATTTTCCGAACAGTATCTACCGGCCCTGGTGATATCACCAACCCATGAAGCGATCTATCCGGCTCCCTATTCTCTTCTGCTATGGGGCTATCTGGCAGGTTGCGGGCTTGCAGGCATGCTGTTTCTTGTTCGCCTGACAAAGCTGGGGCTTGCCCTTCGGCAATTGCGCTTTCGGCCCGGCCCGGACGGTTTTTGGGTAGCGCACACCAGGAGCAAACAATCTACCTACTCCTTTTTCCATTACCTGGCCCTTAATCCGGCGCACTTCAGCAGTCCGGAAGAATACCAGCTGGTATTGCAGCATGAGCAAGCCCATGCCCGCCAGTGGCACTCGGCCGATGTGCTGCTGGGGGAGCTGGCAACCATCATCCTCTGGTTTCACCCCGGCATCTACCTGCTCAACCGGGCGCTGCGCCAGACCCACGAGCACCTGGCCGATGCCGCCGTGATAATGGGCGCTGCTTCCGCCCGCAGTTACATCAATTTAATGGCCCGGCAGGGCCTGGCCGCTGCCGGTTTCTCCCTAAGCAGTCATTTTTTTCAATCGTTTACCATAAACAGAATTCGCATGATCAACAACCCAAAAAACACCTTTGCAGCTTGGCGGCTGGCAGCTCCTCTGCTCATAGCCGCATCGCTTACTGCCTTTGTCGCCTGCGAGAAAGAAAGCCAGCTGCCACCCCCTCCGCCCCCCTCAGAAATATATGCCTCTGAAAACACTCCACCCCCTCCACCTCCTGTTGAAATTCAGACTGATCTTCCCAATCCTCCTATAAACTTGGCCACACATGGCTTACATGAGTTTAGGAATGGAGCGGATGTTAAAGTAGAATTTGAGACACTACCAGAAGGAGGTATGCAGGACTTCTATCTGCAACTGAAGAACAACATTCGTTATCCAAAGGAAGCCTTGGACAATGGTATAGAGGGAACCACCTATATTAGCTTTGTAGTAGATGTTAACGGAAATGTGGAATCAGCAGAATCTATAGAAGGTAGAGAATTGGGGTACGGGTTAGATGAAGAAGCCATCCGGGTAATCAAAAGCTCTAAATGGACCCCAGCCAAAAATGAAGGAAAAGCCGTAAAGCAGCGCAAGGTCTTGCCGGTAAAGTTTACACTCGATAAAGAAGCAAGCCAAAAACAGGCCAACAATAAAACGAGTGTCCGGTTCAAACAGCTCTTAAAGCTTCCCGTACAGTCACAGGACGCCTGTTAACGTTGAGGAGTGTAGTTGATAGACTATTTCTATCCATCAAGCAGAAAAAAAGGCCGGTAATTCACCAGCCTTTCTGCGTTAACCATTGTGTAATCCGAATCAGCTCACTAGTAAGTGCTCCTTGTTCGTCATTTCGGCGAAGGCGGCCGCCGCCTTCGCCGAAATGACGGCTCATAGGTAGCTATGGATGTTGATATTAGCGCACAAAGCAACAGATTAACCTACATACCTATTAACCAAGCTTCTTCGCCTCATTCCAATACACATCCATCTCGGCCAGCGTCATGTCGCTCAGGTTCTTGCCGGCTTTGGCGGCTTGCTGCTCCAGGTACTGAAAGCGGCGAATGAATTTTTTGTTGGTGCGTTCCAGGGCTTCTTCAGGATTAATACCGGCAAAACGGGCGTAATTGATCAGGGAGAACAGCAGATCGCCGAATTCTGACTGGGCCCGCTCCTGATCGATGGGCTGGTCGGATGCGGCATTGAACTCGCTCCTGAACTCCTGCATCTCTTCCTCTACCTTCTCCCACACCTGCTCCTTTTCTTCCCAGTCGAAGCCTACGCCCCGGGCCTTTTCCTGGATGCGCATGGCCTTTACCAGGGCCGGCAGCGAGCGGGGCACCCCGCCCAAGACTGATTTTGGCGCATCGTCCACCCCTTTTTCCTTTAACTTGATCTTTTCCCAATTGGCCTTTACGGTTTCTTCGTCGTGGGCCTCCACATCGCCATAGATGTGCGGGTGGCGGTGAATGAGCTTCTCGCAGACCCCATTCAGTACATCGCCTATATCAAAGGCGCCTTCTTCATCCCCAATTTTGGCATAAAAAGCCAGGTGTAGCATCAGGTCGCCCAGCTCTTTTTTGATCTCCGGCAGGTCCCGCTCAATGATGGCATCCGACAGCTCGTAGGTTTCTTCTATGGTGAGGTGGCGCAGGCTTTCAAGGGTCTGCTTTTTGTCCCAGGGGCAATTCAGGCGCAGTTCGTCCATGATGGTGAGCAGGCGGTCAAAGGCCTGTAATTTCTCAGTGCGGCGGCTATCGGCAGGGGGGGTAATCAGGGGCATAGGCGTAAGAAACTTTGCGGGAAAAACATTCGTTTTCACTCTAAAGAGCGTAAATTTGTAAATAAAAAAGGACTATGGCTACTTTGTTGCTGGGAATCGGGTTTGTGGCGTTGTTTTTCATCCTCATGTCCGTACGGCTCATTTTCCTGAAAGACGGACAGTTCAAGGGCACCTGCGCCTCACAAAACCCCTTTCTGAATAAAGAGGGCGAAGCCTGTGGTTTTTGCGGACGCAAGCCGGGCGAAGCCTGCGGCAATCCGGATGGTGAGCCCAAAAACGAAGTAGAGAAGGTGCTGGCCAAATTCTCCTAAGCTCCTCAGGCTCAAACTATTTTTATAGCCTGTCCCATTTGAAATAAATACGTGATTGCTGCGCTTTTTGCTGCAGCGGCTCCTGAATTTTCCTACCTTTGCACTCCCATTGCAATTCTTACCCTTTAGATCTACAACGTGGCCTTAATTAAATCAATATCCGGTATTCGGGGTACGATTGGCGGGCAGCCCGGCGATGCCCTCACCCCCATTGATGTGGTACTGTTTACTGCCGCTTTCGGCAGCTGGATCCGCGATGCCGGCGGCAGCCCCAAAATTGTAATTGGCCGCGATGCCCGCCCCTCGGGCGATATGGTTTCCAAGCTGGTGACCGCCACGCTGCAGGGCCTGGGTCTGGATGTGGTAGACCTGGGCCTTTCCACCACTCCTACTGTAGAAATGGCTGTAACGGCCGAGGGGGCCGGCGGCGGCATTATCCTCACCGCCTCGCACAACCCCGTGCAGTGGAATGCCCTGAAACTGCTCAATGCAAAGGGTGAATTTATCTCCGGCCAGGATGGCGAAGAGGTGCTGCGCATTGCCGAAGCCAAAAGTTTTTCCTTTGCCGAGGTGAAAAAGCTGGGCAACTATACGCTCAAAGAAGAAGAATACCTGGACTACCATATCCAGAAGATCCTGGACCTGCCGCTGGTGGATGTGGACGCCATCCGGGCGCAAAACTTCTCCATAGTGGTAGATGCGGTAAACTCCAGCGGCGGCATTGCCATACCGCGCCTGCTGAAGGCCCTGGGCGTAACGCAGGTTAAGGAAATGTACTGTGAGCCCAACGGCCAGTTCCCGCATAATCCTGAGCCGCTGCCCGAGCACCTGACCGA
The DNA here is from genome assembly GCF_000348925.1 of Cesiribacter andamanensis AMV16. Taxonomy (GTDB): domain Bacteria; phylum Bacteroidota; class Bacteroidia; order Cytophagales; family Cyclobacteriaceae; genus Cesiribacter; species Cesiribacter andamanensis. The sequence goes on from NZ_AODQ01000009.1 coordinate 26,372, forward strand.
TATCTGCCGCGAAATTAAAAACGGCAAGTACCACCTGGGCATAGTGGTAGATCCGGATGTGGACCGCCTGGCGCTCATCAGCGATACCGGCGAGCCTTTTGGCGAAGAATATACCCTGGTGGCCGTGGCCGATTATGTGCTGCAGGCCAATGGAGGTGGCAATACCGTTTCCAACCTATCCTCTTCCCGCGCCCTGCGGGATGTAACCGAAAAGCAGGGGGGCAGCTATGCCGCCGCTGCCGTAGGCGAGGTAAATGTGGTGGAGAAAATGAAAGAAACCGGGGCCCTCATCGGCGGCGAGGGCAATGGGGGCATCATTTACCCCGAGCTGCACTACGGGCGCGATGCCCTGGTAGGCGTAGCCCTGTTCCTGAGCCATCTGGCCAAGTGGGGCAAATCGGTGGCCATGCTGCGCAGCAAATACCCCAACTACCACATCTCCAAGAACAAGATTGAGCTTACGCCGGATATTGATGTGGACCGCGTGCTGCAGGAGATCCAGCAGCGCTACGCCAAGCACGACATTAACACCATTGATGGGGTAAAGATTGATTTTGAGCAGGAATGGGTACACCTGCGCAAGTCCAATACCGAGCCCATCATCCGTATTTATTCAGAATCCTCTTCGCCTTCTACGGCCGAGCATTTGTCTAAAAAAATAATTTCCGATATTAAGGAGATCATTTCCACCAAAGCAGATCAATAAGGCATGAGGGTTTACCTGGACAACGCCGCCACCACTCCGCTGGATCCCGAAGTATTTGAGGCCATGAAGCCGTATATGCTCAACCTGTGGGGCAATCCATCCTCCATCCACAGCCATGGGCGCGAGGTACGGTCCGCCATTGAAAAGGCCCGCAAAAAGGTAGCCGAGCTGCTGCAGGCCGCCCCTGCCGAGATCTTCTTTACCTCGGGCGGCACCGAGGCTGATAATATGGCCCTGCGCTGCACTACCGAGGCTACTAAGGTACGCCATGTGATCTCCTCGCCCACCGAGCACCATGCGGTGCTGCATACCCTGCAGCACATGGAAAAAGCCGGGCAGATTCGCCTGCACCTGCTGGAGCTGGACAGTACCGGCTCTGTTTCGCTGGACCATCTGGAGCAGCTGCTCAAGGCCCATCCCGGTAGCCTGGTGTCGCTCATGCACGGCAACAACGAGATCGGCAACCTGCTGGATCTGGAGCGGGTAAGTGCCCTTTGCCAGGAGTACAAGGCTCCTTTCCATTCCGATACCGTACAAACCATGGGGCACTATGCCCATAATCTCAGCCGGCTTACCATCCAGCACCTGGTAGGTTCGGCCCATAAATTCCATGGCCCCAAGGGGGTTGGGTTTCTCTACATCAATGCCGGGCACAAGATTCATCCCCTGCTGCATGGCGGCGCTCAGGAGCGCAATATGCGCGGCGGCACCGAAAATGTGTACGGCATCATAGGCCTGGCCAAGGCGCTGGAGATCGCCTACCGGGATATGGAGAAACACAAGCGCCACATCAGCGGCCTTAAGCAGCGCATGATCGACAAGCTGAAGCAGTCTGTACCGGGTGTAGGCTTCAATGGCAACTGCGCCGATCTGGAAGGCAGCCTCTATACTGTGCTGAACGTAAGCCTGCCCCCTACCGACGACAACGACATGCTGCTTTTTAACCTGGACATCAACGGCATTTCGGCTTCGGGCGGCAGTGCCTGCAGCAGCGGCTCTTCCATTGGCTCACATGTACTGCAGGCCATTAAGTGCGATCCCAGCCGGGGTGCTGTGCGCTTCTCCTTCAGCAAATACACTACCCCTGAAGAGATCGACTATGCCGTAGAAAAGCTGGCCGAGCAGTACCGGGTAGAGGCCTAGCACAGGGCATTAGCACATCATTCACCGTACTTGCAGCTGCACATGCAGCCGCCGCACTAATCTTTACCATTTTCTGTTAGAAGTTCATGCCAGTAAATAAACAGGCGGTAGCGCCGATTACCGGACGGCGTCACCTGATTCAGGTGATGTGTTCGGCCCCTAATTTCGAGGAACATTCCCCGGACTTTTACGAAGAGAACAACATAAAGCCCCCCACCACCCTGCAGCCGGTGCTGATTGATGTGCGCTTTATCCAGGCCATTGAAAAATGTGAGCATGGCGAGGACGAATGCCACATTACGCTGCAGGACGGCACCCAGTACCATGCCTCGGTGCCCTATGAGATCATCCTGCGCTTCTTTCAGGAGCAGGAAGGGGCCGTTATCTTTGATTTTACCAACTACAGTTTTTAAAAAGGAGCGGCCTGCGGGCTACCCCTCATAAAAAAGGAGCTTATTCGGCTCCTTTTTTTGTTTCTGCATCCCACTGCAACAGGCTTTGCAGCAGTTCTTTCTGGGTATCCAGCGTTTTATTATCGGCATACCACTTGTGCACCAGCTGCATAAACTCTTCCTGCGTGCGGCCGTTGGGGTTGGCCTTAAAGTCCATGACCACCGCCTGTGCGGTCTGGGGCGGGGGCCCCAGCTGCCGAGCTCCCCCAGGTGCTGCGGTTCCAGGGCAATCAGTTTGGGAATGGAACGGGTTCCGTTGGTCAGGTAGGCATCCATTACAGCAGGGTGCTCATCCCGCAGCAGTAGCTTCAGCCCTATTTTGGAGGAGTACTCGGCTACTTTGGCCATTACCGGCACAATCTGGGCCGCATCGCCGCACCAGCCCTCGGTAATCACCACCCATAATTGGGGCTTCTCGAGCCGGTCCAGCGCCTGCCGAAATTCATCGATCAGTACCGTGGTTTTGTTGAGCCGGCGCATGCGCTGCAGGTTCAGGCGGGCATAGTCTACCAGCCAGGGGCTTTGGTCGGTGCCGGTGGTGCGGCCCTGGGCCATTTCGCTTTCCAGCAGGTCCATGTACTGGGGGTAGCTCATGGCCTGGCGGAGCAGGTCTGGGGTTATGATAGTCTCAGTTTGTTGTTCTTGCATGATCAAAAAGATAGATACTAGTAAACAGATACGATTAAAAAAAGCGAGGGGGTTGGCCCTCGCTTCTGTAGGCAGCTTAGGCTACCTGTAATTCTTTTTCTTTGGCCGCTTTGGCCAGCTGCCTGGCGTGCTCTTTATTTCTGGAATGCTTGATGTGGTTGGGTACACCGCGCAGGTCCCAGATCAGGCCCATCCAGCTGAGCATCTTAAGGCCGTAGTAGGTAAGGTCAATCTCCCACCAGAAGAAGCCCTGCCGGGCAGCCACCTCATAGTAGTGGTGGTTGTTGTGCCAGCCTTCGCCCAGGGTGAGCAGGGCCAGCCAGAGGCTGTTCTTGGACTCATCGCCCGACTCGTAGCGCTGCTTGCCAAACTTGTGCATGATGGAGTTGATGGAGAAAGTACCATGGTAGAGCAGCACCGTACTCAGGAAAAAGCCGATCAGCAGGGTAGAAAAACCGGCAGTTGTGAACATGTCCAGAATACCGTTGCCGTTCACCATCCCGCCCAGCGCCATCAGGCCGATGGCCAAAATAGTCGGCGGCACCAGGTAGTGCTTGTTCAGCCACACCAGCTCGGGGTATTTGGCATAGTCGGCAATTACCTTATAGTTGGTTTCCTTATGGTCGGGACCCACAATCCAGCCCACATGCGAGTGCCAGAAGCCATAGAGCTTCATGGAATGCGGATCTTCGGGCTGATCGCTGTGGCGGTGGTGCACCCGGTGGTGGGAGGCCCACCAGAGGGCGCCCTTCTGGGCACTGGTTTGCGCCATAAAGGCAATCACGGCCTGAAACCAGCGGCTGGTCTTATAGGATTTGTGGGAGAAGTAGCGATGGTAGCCGCCCGTTACCCAAAACATGCGAAACACATACAGAAAGATACACACCGCCCAGTCAAAGAGGGTGGCACCGGTGAAAATAGCCGCCAGCGGCAGCAGGTGAACAATCAAAAACCCAATCTCACTGGATAGCTTGGGCTTGCCATGCGGTACCAGGGCTGGAGCGTCAGATGCGTGCTTCATTCGTTCTTTCAATCAATTCTTCACAAAGATGGGTAAATTTCCGCGCTTCATTGCACGGCAGGGCACTATTGGCTCATTGGGATTATCTATAGGGCAACAGCAGTGCGCCTGCAATAATTCAGGGGAGCGCTTTTTTTTAATTTCGGCAAAAGTGCTGCCTCCCCAGGCCATAAAAAATGATCTGGATCAGGTTTACCCCCTTTTTTAGCAACCATAGGCCTTGTTGCGGGCAGGTGGAGGACTAGTTGCCGCTGCGGCGCAGCACCATCTCCTGCAGGCATTTTACCCAAAGGGGGTGTACATTCAGGCTGGGCACCAGCTCCCATTGCTCGCCGCCATGCTCCAGAAATACTTCCTTAAAGGCCTCGCCTACTTCTACGGTGGTTTCCAGGCAGTCGGAAACAAAGGCGGGGCTAAAGGCCAGCACTTTTTTCTTCCCTTCTTTGGGCAGCTGCCGGATCAGGTCATCGGCATAGGGTTGTATCCAGGGGTCTTTGCCCAGCCGGCTCTGAAAGCAGGTGGTGTACTGATCGGGCCGCAGCCCCAGGCGCTCGCCCAGCAGGCGGGAGTTGTAAAAGCACTGCGCCCGGTAGCAATGCTGGTTCTGAGGGGTATAGGTGGCGCAGCAGGTAGCGTTTATCTTGCAGTAATCGCCGCAGGATCCCTTATAGATCTGCCGCTCGGGCACCCCATGGTAGCTAAAGAGGTAGTGGTCCCAGGCCTGCTTTTGCACATAAGGTCTGGCCACCTCCACCAGCGTTTGCAGGTACAGCTCATCCTCTACAAAGCGGCTCACAAACTGTATGCCCGGAATGGTCTGCCAGGTCCGCACAATCTCCATAACCCTGTCGATGACCGAGCCCGAGGTAGCCGAGGCATATTGCGGAAAAAGGGGATAACGATCAGCTCCTTTAGTGCACAGGCCTGCAGCTTGGCCAGCACGTCGGGAATGGAGGGGTTTTGGTAGCGCATGGCCAGCTCTACTACATACTCCTGCCCCAGCGCCTGCTGCAGCAAATCGCGCAGCTCATAGCCATAAAACTTCAGCGGAGAGCCCTTGCCCGGCACCCAGAGCTTTTCATACTCGTGGGCCGATTTTGGCGCCCGAAAGGGAGCGATAATGCCGTTAACCAGCGCAAAGCGGTTAGGATAGGGAATATCAATTACCCGGGCATCCATCAAAAACTCCCGCAGGTAGCGCCGCACATCGGGCACAGCCGTGCTATCGGGCGTACCCAGGTTTACCAGAAGTACACCGGTTTTAAACGCAGAAGGGCTGGATTGCATCTCTCTCTGTATAGCGTGTGAGTTGCAAAGTTACACAAGCAGGCGCATACTTGGTGGCCAAACGCCAAAAAGCTTACTGTTTTATTAGAGGAAGCAACACCCGCTGATCTCCCTGCCGGAGTAGCAGGTAATAGAGGCCGGCCGGCAAATGCGCCAGCGAAAGGGGCTGTTGGGGATTCAGCAGCTGTTCTGCCCCATGCAGGCGGCCCCGGGCATCCAGCAGCTGCAGGCGGGTATTTTGCTGCCAGCCATCGGGCAGCTGCAGGCGCACCCAGTTCTGGCTTGGGTTGGGGTACAGGCGAATGCCCAGCGATTCCGGATCAAGATCTTCTATTCCGGTGGGTTCTGGCGCCGGTTCGGGCTTTTCGGGAAACAGCCAGCGAAAAGCCTCGGGAAACTGCGAGCGGTAGTAGGTTTCATTATGCCCGCCCGTAGGGGTGATGGTGCGCTTCACCGGCGTGTAGCTTTCTTCCATCTCCAGCAGCCGATCGTAAAGATAATTCACATAGTTTACTGGGTTTTCGCCCTCTTCCTCACTGATCACCATATACACCCGGGTCTGATACGCATGCGGATTTTCCTGCACATACTCAATGATCTCGGGACTGAACCAGAAGGCCGGCGAGATCAGGCCAATGCGCCCAAATACCTCCGGAAAGCGCACGGCCGCATACAGGGAAATAAGCCCGCCCAGCGAGGCCCCCATCATACCGGTATACTCCCGCTCGGGCCGGGTACGGTACTGTTCGTCGATATAAGGCTTTAGGGTTTCGGCAATAAAGCGGATGTAGCGCTCCCCCTCGCCGCCCGTACCATCGGACTTTTCCCATGGCACATATTCATTGCCCCGGTGCTGCGAATCGCTGGCAATGGCCACTACAATCACGCCCGGGCTCTCCTCCTGCTCCACAAGGGCCGTGATGGCTTCATCTACCTGCCACTCTACCCCTCCCTGGGCCAGCTCGGCATCAAAGAGGTGCTGGCCGTCGTGCATATACAATACGGGATAGCGGAGTTCGGACGCTTCATAGCCGGGCGGCAGGTACACCCATATGCTGCGGCTGCGGTTCAGCTGCGGCATTTCAAAAGCCTCATCAATCAGAGAAACAGATGCCCCCAGGCTGTTTTGCGCCCATGCCCCGGAAGCAGGCAGGAGCAGCAGGCTCAGGAGCAGGAAAAAATAAGGCCTCGCCATCTGACCAACCGTTAAAAAAATAGCCACGTTGTAGGTAAATAGGACTGTGGTACCGGCAGACGATCTGCGCCCGGCAGCCAATTTGAGTGTACTGCATCGCCTGCAAAAAAGTTGGGTTTTTAGCAGAAAAGCTTGACGCGTGCAACCTATTTCTAATGACGTAGCCTGCTGCGCAGCAGGTAAAGCCCATACAGCCCCAACCCCAGGCCAACAGCCATCAGCACATCCACAAACTCCTCTGCCCGGGCACTGGCCAGCAAGGCTATAGATGCCACCACGCCACTAATGGCAAAAGCCCCTCCCCAGGGAAGCCGAAAGTAAGTGCGGTTGCCAACCCCCTTCTTCCGAAGGGGTAGCATGGCCCCGCATACCAGCAGAAAAATAAGCACTTTGCTGATCACACTGATGGATACGGCATAGATGAACGAACCCGTAAGCGAGGCCAGCAGCGAAACCCCTGAGAATACCAGCAGCGAATAGGTAGGCGTACGGTTTTTAGGGTGGAGGTGGGTAAACAGCTGCGGAAACTGCCCCTCCAGGCTTAAGGCATAGGGTAGACGAGACCCAATGAGCATCACCGCATTGAGGGTACCCCCTATGGAAACAATGGCGCCAAGTGTAATAAGGGCTGCGCCCCAGGGCCCCATAAAGCGCTGGGCTGCTTCGGTAATGGGTTTTTCTGAAGTGGCCAGCTCCGGCAGCGTACCAATGCTCACCAGCTGTATAAGTCCATAGAAAACCGCCACAAACAGAATGGCTACCAGCAGGGCAAAAGGAATGCTGCGCCGGGGCTGCTGTACCTCGCCCGTATTCACCAGCACGGCCTCAAAACCGGTAAAGGCAAAGATCAGCACCAGCACCGAGGCCGAAAAATCCGAAAGCGCAGGCCGGGCCGGGGGGACTGTCAGCAAATCAGCGTCAAGAAAAAAGAGTCCCATCCCACAAAACAGCAGCAGCGGCAGGATCTTGGAGATGGCCAGCCCATTGCTGAGCAGGGTGGCGCTGCGTACGCCCCGGTGATTTACCCAGCTAAGCAAGCCCGTAATGCCAATAATGGCCCCACAGCGATAGGTCTGCTGCTCAAAAAGGGGCATAAAATAGGCCAGATAGGTAACCAGCAGGTGAATAAGGGCCGCATAGGTAGATACCCGGGTAATGAGAATCAGCCAGCCAACCACAAAAGCCGGCAAGCGGCCAAAAGCAGCCAGCACATAGCGATACGGACCCCCTGTCTGATCAAAACGACTAGCCACTTCGGCAAACATCAGCACAATCAGCAGCACAATAAGGGCACAGACCAGCAGGGCGGCCAGGCTGTAGATGCCCGACTGGGCAAAGATCTTGGAGGGCAGACCAAAAATCCCCGCCCCAATCAGGCTGTTGATCAGCAGCAGCACCAGATCCCATCTGGAGATTTCCCGCTTAAGCAAAGTGGAAAGGGGGTGTTTTTATCATCAGGAACAGACGTAATACAGACGTTCAAGGCCTACTATCCTTCATACAGCCACTTAAATGCCTCCTCAAACTCCCGCTGCCAGTACCACTCGCTGTGGGCGCCATCGGGATGGGCCTTGTACCAGAGACGGTCTTGGGGAACCCCCCAGCGCTGCAGCAGCTGGTGCATTTGCTGCATTTGCGGAACCATGCTTTCACTCTCCTGCTCGCTGGCCAGAAACAGGAAACGCTGCCCGGCAGCAGGATCAAGCCTCTTTTCTACCAGGTCAAATATCTCAGGATTAAACCAGAAAGCCGGCGAAAACAGGCCAATGCGGCCAAATACCTGCGGATACTGCACCGCCCCATACAGGCTGATCAGGGCGCCCAGGGAGCTGCCCATCAGGCCGGTATGCTCCTGTTCGGGCAGGGTACGGTAGTGTGTATCAATGTAGGGCTTAAGGGTTTCCACAATAAAGCGCAGGTAGGCCGCGCCCTCGCCGCTGGGGTAGCGGCTGTTCACAAAGGGGGTGTATTCGGGAATGCGCTGCTCACCCCCATTGTCGATACCCACTACAATCACCCCCGGGTGTTGCCCCTTTGCCTGCAGACGGTTCAGGGTTTCATCCACGCCCCACTCGCCGGCATAGGAGGTGCTGGCATCAAACAGGTTTTGCCCATCGTGCATGTAGAGCACCGGGAAGCGAATGTCCGAACCATCATAATCAGGCGGCAGGTACAGCCAGATGCGGCGGTAGCGGTTCAGCTGGGGCATAAAGAAGCTGTCCTGCAGGATCTGCACATTGACGGCAGCACTTGGCTGCGGGGGGCTGGCCGGTTCGGCCAGTTGGTCTTTCCAGCCTGCCACGGCAAGCCGTAGGGTTTGGGGCTTGCTCAGGTCCAGACGGCGGTTGGGAATGTCCTGGCCGGCAGCATCGGTTTCTACCGTTTGCCAGCTGCCGCGGGTGATCTTAAACTCGGCTGTTTCCGCTGCCAGGGGGAGTGTAAGAAAATAGCCGTGGGGTCGCTTTTTGAGAAGATAGGCCGAATCTGCCGGCTGCCAGCCATTAAAAGAGCCGGCTACAAAAAGCGGCTCCCCGAAAGGAGTAGTGACCGGAACTTCACCAACATGCAGCTGCACCTGCTGCTTTGTGGGGCTGCAGGCCAGCAAGAGGGGCAGCAGGCAGCCAGAGACCAGGCGCAAAAAAACAGACAGGGCAGGGATGCGTTGCATAAAGTAAAAAAGACAGGCTGTAAAATAGAAAAGCCTCTGCAGCCCTCCAAGCCCTGCATCTATGAAAACACAGGAAATAGCCCTTACCACGCCTTCCGGCTCCTCCCTTACCGCCTGGCTGGATCAGCCTGCCGGTGGGCGGCCCGCTGCCTGCGCCCTGCTGGTACATTGTTTTGCCCCCGGCACTGCAGCCGAGCAGCACCTTAGCCTGGCTCTTACCCAGCAGCGCTTTGAAGTACTGCGGATCAGCTGCCTGAGCAGCGCCCCCCTGCTGAGCCAGGAGCTGCTGCAGACCGCCCATGCGTATCTGCTTGCCGAGCAGAAAGCGCCGGCCCTGGCCATTGGCCATTCGCTGGGCGGAGCCGCCCTGCTGACTGCCGCCCCCGACTGGCCCGCCCTGCAGGCCCTTGCCCTGCTTTCTGCCCCTGCCGACGACCGGGCCCTGGGCTCCCTGCTGGATGAAGATGAGCATGATGAGGAGCATGCTTTTGTGGTCTATCGGCAGGGGGCCGAGCTCTCGCTTGATCTGGACCTGCTGGACCAGTGGCACGAAGACCAGGTGCGGCAGCGCCTGCAGGGGCTTAAAAAAGCCCTGCTGATCCTGCACAGCCCCCAGGACCGGGAAATATCCGTAGACAGTGCGGCAGCACTCTTCATGGCTTCCCGCCACCCCAAAAGTTTTGTAAGCCTGGATGGGGCCGACCATTTTCTGAGCAGTGCCGAAGATTCGCGCTATGCCGGCAGCCTTATTGGTGCCTGGGCGCAGCGTTATGTGCAGTTGCAGCCCGATGCGCTGCGCACCCATATGGAAGTGGTAACCCGTACCCCTGCCGGGGGCTTTACCACTGAGATCCGGGCCGGCAAGCATAGCCTGCTGGCTGATGAACCCCTTGCCCTGGGGGGACTGGACCTGGGCCCCAACCCCTATGATTTGCTCAATGCCGCCCTGGGCGCCTGCACCAGCATGACGCTGCGCATGTACGCCGATCGCAAAGGATGGCCCCTGCAGGAAGCCATCGTGCACCTGAAGCATGACCGCATTTATGGAGAAGACTGCCAGGTATGCGAAGACAACACCAGCAAGCTGGATCAGCTAAGCCGGGAAGTAGAACTCATTGGCCCCCTGGATGCTGCCCAGCGCAGCCGCCTGATGGAAATAGCTGACCGCTGCCCGGTACACAAAACCCTGCAGAGCAAAATCTCTATCGAAACCAGAGAACTGGATACAGATTAATCTCTTCCGTTGATGTATTCCCATACGCAAGTGCCGGGTGCGGTTATAGAACACAAAAAAGCAACCTTTCTGGAAGTGCCTTGCTCACCAGGCAGTCGTCTTCTATACCGGCATTTAACTAAACCCCTGACTATGAATCACTCCACGTAAAATTTACCTGAAGGGGGCTGGCATTTTACAAACAAAAAGTATAACTTCAGCTCCACAGCTCGAGGCTCCTATTTTTTTACCCATAAATTTTTAGCCCTTTATGAAAGCCTCTCTTTCACCCTACCCCCTTTTGCTGGCTCTGCTCATGGTCTTTGGTGCTGCCTGCTCGCCCGATGAAGAACAAGAGGACCCCCTCTCCGGCCAGGCAGGGGCCAACCACTCCCAAAAATGGGCCAGTGGTGAGCTGTCCATCATGCGGGAAAACCTTTATCCCGAAGGCCTGGAGTATGACAGGCACATGAAACGCTTTTTGCTAAGCTCCATTACGCAGGGCTCTATTGGCTTTGTGGAAGAGTATGGCTCATATATGGAATGGATCAATGATCCTGATATCCCCTCTACCATAGGCCTGCACATTGATTTGCCCCGCAAGCGCCTGTTGGTGGCCGTGTCCGATCTTGGCCTGAGCAAAAAAAGTAGCGAAACAACTGCTTATATGCTGGCCGGCCTGGCCGCCTATGATCTGCGCAGCGGTGAGCGCCTGTTCTTTATCCGCATGGACGAGCTCTTGCCCGGCCTTCCCCACTTTGCCAATGATGTAACAGTAGACCAGCGGGGCAATGCGTATGTTACCGACAGCTTCACAGGGGTAATTTATAAAGTGGATGTAGAAGGCGAAGCATCCATTTTCTATCAGGATGCAGCCCTGAACCCCGCGCCGGACAATTTCGGGCTCAATGGCATCGAGTACGACCCCAGGGGCTATCTGCTGGTTTCCAAGCTGGATGAGAACAAACTTCTGCGCTTTCCGCTGAACAACCCATCTGCCTATACTGAAATAGAGGTGCCCGTAGCACTCAACAGCCCCGATGGCCTTACCCTTACATCAAATAAAGAACTGGTGGTTGTAAACAACGCCTTTGGCGGGGAGCAGGGGTCTGTCCTTAGGCTACGCAGCCGCGATGGGTGGAAGACTACAGAGGTGGTTGGCCAATTTGCTACAGGCCCGGTCTTTCCCACCACAGCTGCCCTGCGCCCCGGAGGTGATGTATTTGTAGTCTATGCCTACCTGCATGTGCTGCTGAGCGGCGGCTCACAAAGCCGCTTTCAGATAGCAGAAGCTAATTGACCGATTAATCCCTTAACCAGGAAGAAGGAGGGGCCCTGTGGCCTCTCTTTTTTTGCCTAAGGCTGGGTCCTAACTACCCCCTGCATCACTTAGCCCCTTAAAAAAAGGGAGCTTTTAGCAAACAAAACAACAAATTTATTGCTCTGATATATAGGATGTTAGCCGAATTGCTACGGATTAAACTCCTGAAAAACACACGGCAACCTGCCTGCTATGTACACCGCTACCCCAGATCAACTGCTGCAGCCCCTGCTGGCTACCCTGGCGGAAGTCAGTGAGCCGGTATGCCTGCTTAGCACCAGGGGAGAGCTCCAATTTATCAATAGCGCCTTTCAGAGAATTTCGGGCTATCAGCAGCTGGAAGACGTGCAAAAGGCCGGCGGGCTCAGCAGCCTGCTGGTAGATGAAGAACAGAAGCGCCCCCTGCCCTCTGCGCCCCCCGGCAGCACGGCAACGGCAGCTGACCTTCTTCCAAAGCGCGTGTACCTGCAGACCAGCTCGGGCAAGCGCATCCCCCTTTACCTGAAGCAAAAAGTACTCCCTGGCGGTGAGTCCGGCTCTGTAGGAACGCTTTACCTCTTTGAGCAGCACCCCCGCGCCAAGACAACCACCGATTACCACCGGCTACTGGCTTCTTTTGTAGAGCATGCCAACGATGCCATTATGATCACCGAAGCCGAGCCGCTGGAAGAACCCGGCCCCCGCATTGTGCTGGTAAACCAGGCCTTTATGCGCATGACCGGCTATACACGCAAGGAGAGCCTGGGCCGGAGCCCCCGTTTTCTGCAGGGTCCCAATACCCAGCGCCAGGAGCTGGACCGGATCAAGGCTGCCCTGCAGGCACAGCGTGCCACTACGGCCGAGATCATCAATTACCGCAAAGATGGCTCCGAGTTTTGGGTAGAGCTTACGGTGGTGCCCATTCGCCTATACGGCACCGAGCTTACGCATTTTGTATCCATACAGCGGGAAACCACCCACAAAAAAGAACTTGAAAAAGCCCTGCAGGATAGCCGCAGGCAGCTGGAAGAAGCCCTGTATGAGAATAAACAGATCCTGAATCGATCGCTGGATATGATCTGTTCACTGCACCCCGACGGGCGCTTCAAACAGATGAACAAAGCCTGCCAGCGGATGCTGGGCTATACTCCTCAAGAAATGATTGGACGCCATTTCATAGACTTTGTGCATCCTGCCGATAAGCTCAAAACCCTGGAAGTAGCCGCAGAAATCATTGCCGGCAATGTGCAGCAAAACTTTGAAAACCGGCTGCTGCACAAGGGGGGCCGGGTGGTAACCGTCTTGTGGAATGCCTGCCTCTCAGAAGATAATCAGCTCATGTACAGCACCGCCCGGGATATAAGTGCACTCAAGGATGCGCAGGAGCAACTGCAGGGCTATACTGCCCAGCTGGAAAAGATCAACAGCGAGCTGGACCAGTTTGTCTACAAAACCTCCCATGATCTGCGTGCCCCGCTGGTATCGGTGCTGGGCCTCATCAACCTCACCCAACAGGAGCCCGATGAGCAGCAGCGCAGCGAGTACCTGAGCCTGATGGTGCGAAGCATCAAAAAGCTCGATAGTTTCATTCAGGACATCATCCGCTTCTCCAAAAACGCCCGCACAGAGGTAAGCCCTGAGCCCATCAATTTTCAGCTGCTTATTCAGGAAATTCTGCAGGAACTGATGTACATGGAGGAAGCCAAGACCATAGCCGTACAGCTGAGCGTAGACCCAATTGCCCCCTTTTATTCAGACAAACGCCGCATAGAGGTGATCTTTCACAACATTATTTCCAATGCCATTCGCTACCGAAATCCGGCCGCTGAGGCTCCCTATATCCACATCCAGGTGCGGGAGAGCGGGCAGCAGCAGGTGCGCATTGACATCAGCGACAATGGCCTGGGCATAGCCCCCGAGCATCAGGAAAAGATCTTTGAGATGTTTTACCGGGCTACCGAAAACAGTACCGGCTCTGGCCTGGGCCTGTATATTGTGAAAGAAAGCCTGGCCAAGCTAAACGGTGAGATTTCCGTAGCCTCTGAGCCGGGAGCGGGTACCCGCTTTAGCATTTACCTGCCCAACCTGCAGCAGCCTCAGGGGGTAGAGGCACATGTATGATCCACCCTTTACCAGCCGGGGCTGTCGCCTCCGCTTCCCATAAACACCCAAAGCAGCACACCCAGCACTACCAGCACCAGCAGTATGCCTATGCAGCCGCAGCCCAGGCCTCGCTTAATTCTGCCACCGCTGCCCCTACCTCCTGCGCCGCCAGCCAATCTTCTTAACAGATAAAGTTTAAAAAGTCCTCTGAGCATAAAAATTGATTTTGTACTACATAGCTCTGTGGGTAGGATACGGCAAACATGCGTGTTGGTTAAGGGATGTATCGGACCTACTTGTACATAAATACCCGCTGAACATCAGAAGGCGCCACCTCCTTTGGCACACAGGCCAGGGGCTTACTGTTCGTTGAGCTGCCAGTTGTAGTACAGATAGCGTATGGGGGCATCCTTGCTCACCGGTACTCCGCTGTACTCCCGGATGGCCTCCTGCAGGCTGCGCCCTTTGGTAAAATCACCCCCATACCAATCGAACAGTTTGGAGAGCTGCAGGCGATCGCTGCGAACAATGTTCTTGTCCGGATCCAGCAAAAAGCTGCGGGCCTGCTCGGCCAGCTGCCCCTCCAGCCGATCGGCCACATAGGCCTCTCTGCGCAGCTTAGGGCAGGAGCGGGCGGCGCATACCAGCGCAAAATGAATGCGGGGCTCCTCAAAGCCGGGCCTGATAATGTTGTGTTCTATGTTGTTCAGGTCCAGCTCCCTACCGCCTATGCGAATGAACTTAATGTCCCAGGGGGTATTCACAAAGGGAATTTGCGGACCGGCCTTTATGTCTTTGATGCTCTCAAGGGGGTAGTGGCGCAGGATAAGCTCAATGGTAAAGGCATTGTAGGCATTGAGCCAGTAGGCTAGTTGCTCCTCCCGGCTCCATCGCTCAGGGTCAGGCGCGCTGGCTTCCAGCTGCTGCAGGTAGGCCCGCAGCGCCTTCCGATCGCTGGCAAAGCCTTTGTAATCAACCATGCCCCGTTCATCTACCCATTTTTTCAGCAGCCCATCCCAGGCGGCATGGCTGGGCGCCGCACTGCCCGCCTGGGCTACCCGCAGTTGCGCGCAGGCCGGCATGCTACAGCCCTGCAGCAGAAACAGGAGCAGGTAAACCAGCCAGGAGGCCCTGTGAGGACCGGCATACAAAAAACGGTATTGGGGCAGCATTGGCATGTAGGGGGTATAAAAACGTAATAAAAACAGAAATGCTGTATACTCTTCAGCAGCAGGCGGGACAGGCAAAAAATCAAAAGCCCCTATTCCTGCGGTACCAGTAGCAGGTTGGTGGGCAGATCGGCCAGCAGATACTCCAGATCATGCGAGAACATCCGGTCAAAGATATTCAGGTTTCGGTGGGGCGTTTCGGTCACCAGCAGATCGGCTTCGGCCTGGCGGGAAAACTTTGAGAGCTCGTAGCCCGATTTGCCTGCCGCTACTTTTATATTGATGCGCAGGCCCCGGCATTCGTCGCACTGATCTACCATGCGTTGCACCCGATCGATCTGGTCCTGCAGCAGCGAGCGTCGGGTATCGGAATATTCATGTTCGGGTGCCTCGCCGGCCAGGGCCATGGTAAGGCCCCACATCTTCACATCTTTTACAATGTGTACCTGCCGGGCTGCTTCCAGGCGGGCTATGCCGCAGCCGGCCTTTATGGTGGCCGGAGCCCCCTCTTTGGTGCCGGCATGGATCACAATGCGCTTAAAGGGCCGGGGCGTGCGCTGCGGTTCTATGAGCATCAGTACCGGAAAAGTTGCCTGCCGCAGAATTTTTCGGGCCACCGATCCTATGTAGTAACGGATCAGGTTTTCTTTCTTAAGGGCGCCGGCCAGCAGCAGATCTACCCCCTGCCCACGGCTGAGGGCCAGTATCTGCTGTGCAGCATCGCCCTCCTCCCAAAAAACCGATACCCCTTGCGGCTCAACGGCCAGCTCGCTCAGCTGTCGCTGCAGCTCCGCTTCTTTATCAGGGGTGCGCTCTCCCACGTGCACCAGTAGTAGCTGGGCCCCAAAAAGCTGTTGTAACCGGCGGCCTTCGGCAAGCAGCGCCTGCTGGCGGGGAGAAAATGCAATGGCAATGGCAATTTTACGGAACATGGTACTCAGTAGCCTGGGCTACCTGCTTAAAATAATGCTTTTTTTCTGACAATACGCAGCGGCAGACGGGAAAAGACACAAGAAAGAACCGCTCCACCTTCTTAAACGTCAGCTGCAACAAAAACGCCTGACTTCTCCTACAAATTATGCCCTACAGGCTACTCTGTGCAAGAACTTTTACTATCTTAACCAATTAAGACAGGAGCGATGCGTGCCTGGCATGGCACTCTCTGCAGCTGAACTCTATTTTTCCTCTGCTGGGGCAACAGGGCATTGCCTCAGCAGCCGTGCTATGCCCGCATAACCCCCTGCCTATGGAACAGACCCGTAGTAGCGCCACGTATTCCCTGCCGAGCTGCCACCTGCAGGGGTGGCGCCTGTGCGCCAGCCACCGCCGGGGCCATTTCCTTACGTATGCCTAGCCCAAGCCCCCTGCCTGCAGATGGAGAGTTTATCACATAGCGAAATTGTTAAGCTACTGCTGCAGTTAAGTATTATTCTTATTTCGGGCCGGCTCATGGCCGAGCTGGCCCGCAAGCTAAAACAGCCGGCGGTAGTGGGCGAAATTCTGGCCGGTATACTGCTGGGGCCTACCGTATTTGGCATGCTGGCCCCGCTGCAGTTTGAGACGCTCTTTCCGCCCATAGGCGCCTCTGCCCTGGTGTTTGATGGGTTTGTACACATTGCCGTTATCCTGCTGCTGTTTATTGCCGGCCTGGAGGTAGAGCTTAACCTGGTGTGGCAGCAGGGACGCCAGGCGGTGTATACCAGCATGCTGGGGCTCATTATCCCCTTTATTCTGGGTTTTATTTTCCCCTTCTATTTCCCGGCCTTCTTTGGGCGGGAGCCCGAGGCCGACCCCCTCATTTTTGCCCTTTTTGTAGGCACCGCCATGTCCATTACAGCCCTGCCGGTTATTGCCCGCATCTTAATGGACATGAACCTGTTCCGTACCCGCACGGGCATGCTCATTGTGGCCTCGGCCATGATCAACGATCTGCTGGGCTGGCTCATCTTTTCAGTGATCATCAGCATGATTGGCACCGGCGGAGGGGAGGGTATGAGCCTGGGCACTACTATAGCGCTCACCCTGGGCTTTACCATCCTGATGCTTACGGCCGGCAAGGGGGTGATAAACCGGGTGCTGCCCTGGATCAACCGCCGCTTTTCCTGGCCGGGCGGCCTGCTGTCGCTCTCGCTGGGCTTTTGCTTTCTGGCGGCGGCCTTTACTGAGTTCATTGGCATTCATGCCATTTTTGGGGCCTTTATACTGGGCGTGGCCCTGGGCGATTCGGAGCATATGCCCGAACGGGCCAAGGAAATTGTGCACCACTTTGTCAATAATGTGTTTGCCCCCATCTTTTTTGTGTCTATCGGCCTCAAGGTAAACTTTGTAGCCAATTTTGACCTGATGCTGGTGCTGGTGGTACTGGTGCTGGCCTTTGTGGGCAAGATTGTGGGCAGCGGCCTGGGTACCTACCTGGGCGGCTACAGCAGGCGCGAGTCGCTGGCCATAGGCTTTGGCATGAATGCCCGCGGGGCCATGGAAATCATTCTGGGCCTGATAGCACTGGAGAACAAGATTATTGACGAGCGCTTTTTTGTAGCCCTGGTGATCATGGCCCTGATCACCAGCATCACCAGTGGCCCGCTGATGCGGCTCTTTCTTAACCCCCCTGTAAAGATCATTCCACCCGATAAAGACCCTACCCTGCCCACCAGGGGCTATATGTAGGCTTTAGTCCCAGATGTAGAATTCCAGCAGCCGGCCATTGGCATCAAAGTTCTTAAGAGCAGGGGTTTTCTTCTTTTTCACCTTTATACCCCTGCCCGTTTTAAAGGTATTGCCTGCAGGAGTATCATAAATGCGGATGGGGGCGGGTGCTTTATCCCCCTTTTTCAGTTCATAGCGGTCTTCATCGGCACCGCCATGCACCAGCAGGCGAATGGGAGAGCGCCCGGATCCCTCAAACACAAAGGAGTCGCTGCCCGCCAGACCCAGCAAATTTATTTCCCGGGTCTCGGATGCCAGAAACAGGCGGCTGAACAGCAGCTCTTTTTCCTTTCCCTTGCTGCTGGTCTGCCACATTTCTATTTCCAGATCTACTCCCCGGGCCCGCACCACAAATTTTTCGTGCTTATCGGTCCCGTAAATGACCGGCTTGCGGGCCAGAGCCTCGTAGTAGTTCATTACCTCTGCAGGAAGGGCATCGCGGCGGGCTTTCAGGCTGTGCTCGATCCAGGCTCCGTTCAGTGCATACACTTCGGGGGGCAGCTGGCGCACCCCCTGCTCTATGGCGGCATCCCCTGGTATGGTAAACACCCAGCGCCTCGGCCATGGGGGGGCAGGGTAAGCGCAGCATACGGGTGGGCCGATGAGTTCTGGTCCTTAACCATAGCCCCCAGGCCTATGGGCCGCAGGGCCCGGGGCAGG
The DNA here is from genome assembly GCF_000348925.1 of Cesiribacter andamanensis AMV16. Lineage (GTDB taxonomy): Bacteria > Bacteroidota > Bacteroidia > Cytophagales > Cyclobacteriaceae > Cesiribacter > Cesiribacter andamanensis. The sequence continues at coordinate 44,643 of NZ_AODQ01000009.1, forward strand.
TTGGCCGCCGGATCTTTATCAATAGAGCGAAGCACGTATTCATTTCCCGCCTCATCGGCCACACGCAGGTTATGAGTCTGGCGGCCACCGCCCTTTTTCAGGATGGTATAGCCACCTGCCTGCAGGTTAAAGACCGGCAGCTCTACCGGCGTGGCCCACTCGTCCCGATACTTATCGCCCCACAGAAAACGATGGGCCCGGCTGCGGGCATAATGCGTGCCGGCAGCCAGGGTAACGGTCTGGCCCGTTTCGCCATCCTGCACTTCGGGACCCTGGCGGGGGTTCTCTACCTGCCGGGTAGCCCCCACCCAGGAAGGTTGGCCGCTGCCCAGCACAAGTGAGCCGATCAGGCAGAGCGTTGGCAAAAAAATGTACTTCATTAAAAAATGGGATCTGGTCCTGATGCTAAAGTACTACGGAGATTAAATATGAACAGTTGCCCTATACCACGGCAGCAGGTGGTACCCTTTAGATCCGCTGTGTGGAGCCAGAGCAGCTCTTGCGTTGGCTGTGTTGCCGGAGTAGGTATCTGACGGCAGGGATACTGTATTGCTGCACACTTCACTCTTTCCCTATTTCCTTTACAGCAAAATAGGGCACAGCTACTCGCCAACACCTAAAAAGTATTACCTTTGCCCCTATGGCAACCGACGACAAAGACCTCTTTAAGAAGATTGTATCGCATGCAAAGGAGTATGGGTTTGTATACCCCTCTAGCGAAATATACGATGGCCTGCAGGCCGTATACGACTATGGCCCCTATGGCGCCGAGCTCAAAAAGAACCTGAAGGACATCTGGTGGCAGAGCATGACCCGCCTCCATGCCAATGTGGTGGGCCTGGATGCGGCCATTTTCATGCACCCCCTTACCTGGAAGGCCTCCGGCCACGTGGATAGCTTTAACGATCCCATGATCGATAATAAAGACTCCAAAAAACGCTACCGGGCCGATACCCTCATAGAAGACTGGGCCGCCCGTCTGGAAGCCGAAGGCAAGCCCGAGAAAGCCCAGGCCCTGGTAACGGAAATGAACCAGCTGCTGGAAGCCGAAAACCTCACTGAGCTGCGGGAGCTGATCGTGCGCGAGGGCATTAGCTGCCCTCTGAGCGGCACCACCAACTGGACCGAGGTGCGCCAGTTTAACCTCATGTTCTCAACCGAGGTAGGTTCTGTGGCCGAAGATGCATCCAAGATCTACCTGCGGCCCGAAACCGCCCAGGGCATTTTTGTGAACTTCCTGAACGTGCAGAAAACGGCCCGCATGAAAGTGCCTTTTGGTATTGCCCAGATCGGCAAGGCATTCCGTAACGAGATTGTAGCCCGGCAGTTCATCTTCCGCATGCGGGAGTTTGAACAGATGGAAATGCAGTTCTTTGTGCGCCCCGGCACCGAAATGGACTGGTACGAGCAGTGGCGCGAAACCCGCCTGCGCTGGCACAAGGCGCTGGGCATTCCGGCCGAGAGCCTGCGCATTCACCCCCACGAAAAGCTGGCCCACTATGCCAATGCGGCCCTGGATATTGAATTCAAATTTCCCTTTGGCTTTAAGGAAGTAGAAGGTATCCACAGCCGCACCGATTTTGACCTGCGCAGCCACCAGGAGCTGAGCCGCAAAAAGCAGCAGTACTTCGATCCGGAACTGGACGAGAACGGAAAGCCTTATGGCAACTACATCCCCTATGTGGTGGAAACTTCCATTGGCGCCGACCGCCTGTTTCTGATGCTGCTCTGCAGTGCCTATCGGGAAGAAACCACCGGCGAGGGCGAGGAGCAGAAGAGCCGCACCTACCTGAAGCTGCACCCGGCCCTGGCCCCGGTAAAAGCCGCTATTTTCCCACTGGTGAAAAAAGATGGCCTGGCCGAAAAAGCCATGGCTATCTACAACGAGCTGCGCCACGATTTTAACCTGATCTATGAAGAGCAGCAGTCCATTGGCAAGCGCTACGCCCGCCAGGACCAGATTGGTACCCCCTTCTGCATTGCCGTAGATTATGATACTATGGAAAACGATACCGTAACCATCCGCTACCGCGATACCATGGAGCAAAAGCGGGTGCCCATTTCGGCCCTGCGGGAAGAGATTGGCCGGGAAGTATCGGCGGCAAATATCTTCAAGAATCTGTAAGGGCGGCAGGCTGCCGAAATCATTCCAAACATGAATCATCCCATTTAATTTTGATCAGGATGATTACTAAAAAGGCCTCAGGATTTATTCTGAGGCCTTTTTAGTAAGGTTGGCAGTCATTTCGAGGCTACGCGCCCCGCCAGCGGGAGAAATCTTGGAAAGCCTCCAGTCAAGAGCTGTCTTTTCCAGGATCTCTCCTGATGGCGGGGCGCGTAGCCTCGAGAGGATGGCGCTTGTTTACGCTTTCAGGCTACTAAAACAGCCATTTGAAACCGTTTTGCTTATTTTTAGAAATTCGGGATGATTCATGTTTTTGTTTACTCCCCGCTGCTGCCTTTCCGGCTGATTTTCTTACACCTGCTTGCTTCGCCCCCGGGGCTGTTGCATCTTCGCTCTTTGAGTGACTACCTATCATACAGGCTAGGCCCTCTGCCTGCTGCGAGAGGTGCTACACTACAGCCGCCAGCCCATTGCCGGAGAGCAGACCGGCCCTTCCGGACGCCGGCTGTAAATAGACAGGCAAAAAAAGCACCTCCGGCAGGCAATTCCCGTACGTTATAGAAAAAAACAGGCCTTGACTACAGCCCCCTCTCCACCGCTTCTGGATACAGTCCTGCAGCTTTTCTCTGCAGGCCCCACCGGTGTGGGTATTCTGCTGTTGCTGGCGGTAGGGGGTATCTCCTTTATGGCCTGGGTGCTTTCCCGCCAGGATGCCCCGGCCGTACTGCCCCTGAAACCGGCTTACCGCCGGCTGCTGCAGCAGCACTCGCTCTACTACCAGCAGCTGAGCCCCTACAACCAGAAACGCTTTGAAAAGCGGGTGCAGCAGTTCATCAACCTCAAGCGCTTTGTGCCGCGCAACATGCCGCAGGTAACCGCCGAAATGAAAGTACTCATTGCCGCCTCGGCCGTGCAGCTTACCTTTGGCCTGCCCAATGTATACCTGCGCCATTTCAAAACCATTCTGGTTTATCCTGATAATTACTATTCTACCATCAGCAAGCGCTACCACAAGGGAGAGGTCAATCCCTGGTACGGCATTATTGTGCTTTCCTGGAAGGCCTTTGTGGAGGGCCTGGCCGATCCCGGCGATTCGCTCAACCTGGGCCTGCACGAAATGGCCCACGCCCTGCGGCTGGAAAATGTAGTGCGCAATGACGAGCACAGCTTCCTGAAACCCCACATTCTGAAACAGTGGACCGATGAGAGCCAGCTGGAGCGGCAGAAGATTGGGGAAGGCCAGAGCCACTTCTTTCGCCAGTACGCTGCCCTGGACGATGAGGAGTTCTTTGCCATTGCCGTAGAGAACTTCTTTGAGCGCCCCCAGCAGTTCTGGCAGGAGCTGCCCCACCTCTACCGCACCCTCAGCCTGTTGCTCAACCAGGACCCCCTGTTGGTTGTAAAGGAGTGATGGGTTGAGTGTGGTAGCTGCAAATTACGTATCTTGCCAGTTGCTAGTCTGTGGCTGATGGCTGCCTGCTTGCTGCCAGCCCCCTGTCTCACTACTTACTACTCAGTACCCATACCCTACATGACCTGGATACAGCTGCTCTCTGCTCAGCGCGCCGATGGCAAACCGGCCGACCCCACAGCCACCCGCTCGGCTTTTGAGCAGGATTTTGACCGCATCATCTTCTCCCACCCCTTTCGCCGCCTGCAGGATAAAACACAGGTCTTTCCCTTGCCCAAGGAAGATTTTGTGCACACCCGCCTTACCCACAGCCTGGAGGTAAGCTCGGTGGGCCGCTCGCTGGGCAAGCGCGTGGGCGAGGTGCTGGTGCAGCGCCATCCCGAGTTGGAGCAGGCCGGCATCAGCCAGTTTGATTTTGGGGCCGTGGTGGCCGCCGCTGCCCTTACGCACGATATCGGCAACCCTCCCTTTGGCCACTGTGGCGAGGCAGCCATCTCCGAATTCTTCAAATCTCCGGAAATAGAAGCCCTGCTGCGGGAACACTGCAGCCCGGCCCAGTGGCAGGACCTTATCTCTTTTGAGGGCAATGCCCAGGGCTTTCGCATCCTCAACAAAGCGGCCAATACAGGCCTGCGCCTTACCTACGCCACCCTGGCGGCCTTTAGCAAATACCCCTGCCAGTCGCTGCTGGAGCAGCGCGACAAAAGCAAGGTGAGTCAGAAAAAATACGGATTCTTTCAGAGCGAGCGGGAAACCTTTGCTGCCCTGGCCGAGGCTACCGGCCTGCCCCGCCTGCCGGGCGAAGAAGCGGCCTGGCAGCGCCATCCCCTGGCCTTTCTGGTAGAGGCCGCCGATGATATCTGCTACCACCTCATTGACCTGGAAGATGGCTGCCGCATGGGGCTGATCTCCTTTGAGGAAACCCGCGACTTTATGGCCCAGATTCTGCAGGAGCGCTACAAGCCCGAAAAGCTGCAGCAGATCCGCGGCCGCGATGAGCAGCTGGGCGTGCTGCGCTCGCTGGCCATTGGCACCCTCATTGATCAGGCCACAGCCGTATTTCTGGAGAATGAGCAGGCCATGCTGCAGGGGCGCTTTGAAGAGGCCCTCTGCGATCTGGTGCCCAGCCGGCAGGTGCTTTCTGCTATAAAAAAGCGCTCGGTGGAAAAGATTTACCGCTCCCAACCCGTGCTGGAAACTGAAATTGCCGGCTTTGAGGTACTGGCCGGCCTGCTGGAGGCATTTGTAAAAGCCGGTTTTTATCAGCAATTTGCGCCCGAAAAGTTTTCGGCCCGGCACCGCTCTGCCCTGTTGCTATTGCCTGAGTCATACCGCTCGCAGCCAGGGGTTTCTGTGTATGAGCTGGTGATGGACTGCCTCGATTTTGTATCGGGCCTCACCGACCGCCATGCCGTAAGCCTGTACCGGAAAATAAAGGGTAGCGCCCTGCCGGTCCTCTAGTGTAGTACACCCCCCTTTCTGGCCTGCCAATAACCCGCCGGGATGGATTTATTAAAGAAGAGCCTCCAGAGAGCATGTTCGATTTTCTTGCTCAGTTCATACTCCGTTACCGACTGAATCTGCTGCTGGCCGTAGCACTGGTTACGGCCTTCTTTGCTGTACAGATCCCCAAACTGGAGCTCAGCTACGATTTTGCCCAGGTAGTGCCGCCCAATGATCCGGAGATGCTCTTTCTCTCCGAATTCAAGCAGGAGTTTGGCGAGGATGGCAATGTGCTGGTGATTGGCCTGCAGGACAGCAGCCTGTATACCCCCCAGAATTTTGCCCGCTACCGCTACATGAGCCTGGAGCTGCAAAAAATCCGCGGAGTAGAGGGGGTATTGTCGCTACCCGTCATGCCCCGCCTGGTGCGCAACGACTCGCTGCGCACCTTTGAGCCGGAGCCCATTTTTACCGGTGCCCCCGAGAGCCAGGCCGAACTGGACAGCCTGCTGCAGCTGGCCCTGGACCAGAAGATCTACAGCCGCCAGCTGATCAACCCGGCCAATGGCGCCACCCTTATGGTGCTTACGGTAGACATGAGCGTTATTGGCTCGCCCGACCGCCAGCGCCTGATGGATGATTTGCTGATGGTGACCGAGCCCTTTGAAGAGAAGACCGGCATCAAACTGCACTATGCCGGGGTACCCTTTGTACGGGCGGTCATGACGGGCAAGGTGCAGCAGGAGCTCAAGCTCTTTCTGGTGCTGTCGGTGGTGGTAACGGCCCTTATCCTCTTTGCATTTTTCCGTTCGGTAAAGGCCGTGGTGTTTCCCATGGTGGTCATTGGGGTGATGATCGTCTGGTCGCTGGGCACCCTGGTGCTGTTTGGCTTTAAGATCACCCTGCTGACGGGCCTTATTCCCCCCATTATCGTAGTCATCGGCATTCCCAACTGCATTTACCTGCTCAACAAGTACCACCAGGAGTTTGCCAAAACGGGCCATCAGCAAAAGTCGCTTTCGCACATCATTCGCCGCATAGGGTTTGTAACGCTCATTACCAATTTTACTACGGCCATTGGCTTTCTGGTGCTGCTCTCCACCGATATCCGCATCCTGAAGGAGTTTGGCATTGTGGCCGGCCTGAACATTCTGGCCACATTTGTGGTGAGCCTGATCCTGATCCCGGCCATTTTCTCTTACCTGCCTCCTCCTTCGGCCCGGCACCTGCGCCACCTGGAGAGCCGCCGCCTGGACCGCATCCTCACCCTTTTTGATGTGCTGGTGCACCGCCACCGCTACCGCATTATGCTGGTGACCATAGGGGTGGTGCTGGTATCGCTGCTGGGGGTATGGCAGGTGCAGACCATCGCCTACATGGTAGATGATATTCCTGAAGAAAGTGATCTGAAACAGGACCTGTACTTCTTTGAGCAAAACTTTGGCGGAGTAATGCCCATGGAGATTGTGGTGGATACGGGCCGGCCCCGCGGCATCATGAACCTGCGCACCCTGGGCCAGGTAGACTCCCTGCAGCAGTACCTGGCCAGCCAGCCCGAGCTTAGCCCTCCTATCTCCATCATCAACTTTCTGAAGGCCAGCCGGCAGGCGTTCTACAAAGGCAGCCCGGCCTTTTATGAGCTACCCAGCAGCCGGGAGCGCAGCTTTCTGCTGCCCTACCTGCAGAATAATTCCGATATCGGCCGCCTTTCAAGCTCCTTCATGGACTCTACCGGCCAAAAGATGCGCCTGTCGCTAAAAGTGGCCGATGTGGGCTCCCAGCACATGGATACACTGGTAAACCTGCGCATACTGCCCCAGATCCGGCAGCTGTTTCCCGATAGCCTGGGGGTAGGGGTGCAGGTAACGGGCACCACCCTGCTCTTTATCAAGGGCAACCAGTACCTGATCCAGAACCTGCGCAGCAGCCTGCTCATTGCCATTGTGATTATTGCCCTGGTAATGGCGCTGCTCTTCCGCAATGGCCGCATGATCCTCATCTCGCTGGTGCCCAACATGGTGCCGCTGATTGTAACGGCGGGCCTGATGGGCTTTTTGGGCATTCCCCTTAAACCCAGCACCGCGCTTATCTTCAGCATTGCCTTTGGCATTTCCGTAGACGACTCCATTCACTTTCTGGCCAAGTACCGGCAGGAGCTCTTCAACCAGAAGTTTTTTGTGGCCAAGGCCATTAGCCTTAGCCTGCGCGAAACCGGCTCCAGCATGATCTACACCTCCATTGTGCTCTTTTTTGGCTTTGTGATCTTTGTGTTCTCCGAATTTGGCGGCACCGTGGCCCTGGGCATGCTCACCTCCATTACCCTGCTGCTGGCCATGCTTACCAACCTGCTGCTGCTGCCCTCGCTGCTGCTGGCCTTTGATAGCGGCAAATATGAGCGGGACCAGCAGGCCCTCATTGAGCACTACGATGAGTTTTATGTAGAGAGTGAAGATGAGGAAATAGACCTCAAACAGCTGAGAAAAGAGCCGCTGGATCAGAACAAACCTTCTTCCGGCCAATAACCTCTCCCTTGCCTGCTTCGTAACAGATAGGCGCCCCTTCATCTGGGAGATACGCCTATGCACCGTTCAACTACCTGCAATCATCGTCAGAAATGCGCTGTTGCCCACCGGCTGCCGCGCCGATGTAGGGGCACCCTGTGGCTCCAAAAAAACAGCCCATCCTTTTTGTTGGCTTATTTTTTTGTACAGGGCCGCAAGCCCCTTTTTACCCCCTTTTTACTACTTGTTTCAGCCAAACATGAACTATCCTGAAATTATCGCCGCCAATGTTCCCATTTTCTTCTTTGTGTATGAGCTGCCCAGCCAACGGATCGTCTACGTCAGTGAAAAATTCTTTGAGATGGCCGAAAAGGGGCGCAACAGCGATTCAGATGCCAGCCGGTTCCATCAGTACATTCATCCCGAAGACCAGCCCAGGCTTGAGCAGTTTTTCAGGGACCTTCATGAGGAGAATAACTATATCTCCCGTGTAGAGCTCAGAACCAACGAAACCGTAGAGCAGATCGACTGGCTGGAGGTCAAAACCTATCCGGTAGAGGAAAATGGAGAAGAAGTGCGACTGCTGGTAGGCCATATTACCGACATCACCGAGCGCAAAAACCGCCTGAGGATGCTAAAGGAAAGCGCCAACAGCAAAGACAACATCATCAACATCCTTACCCACGACCTGCGGGCCCCCTTTCACCAGATCCAGATCATCACCGACCTGCTGCGCAAGGAAATGAGCCCAGAAGAGCAGCAAAAGCACAAGCGCTACCTGGATGTGCTGCTTACCATCGGCAAGCAGTCCGATGGGCTCATTCAGCGGCTCATGCACCTCTCCCGCCTGCAGGAGCGCAGCCTGCACCCCGAGATGCGGCTGCACGACATGCGGCAGCTGGTGCGCGAAACCAGCCTGCAGTTTGATGCGCTGCTGCAGCGCCATGCGCTGGAGGTGCACTTTGAGCAGCCCGATTTTGCCGTAGAAGCCGAGGTAGACCAGGTACTCCTGCGCCAGGCGCTGGGCAACCTGCTCAACAACGCCATCAAATACACACCCGAAGGGGGCAGCATCACCTTTACCACGGGCTATACCAAAGCACATGACCACATAGAGCTGCGCCTGCGCGATACCGGCATTGGCATCCCTGAAGAAAAGCTGCAGCAACTGCTGAAGAACCCCTCTGCTGCCAAGCGCACCGGCCTGAAAGGCGAAAAATCGACCGGACTGGGCCTGCTCATCTGCCAGCAGATCCTGCAGCTGCACAGGGGGCAGCTGGCCGTAGAAAGCCAGCAGGAAAAAGGCACTACCTTTATCATTACCCTGCCCATGCCCAACCCGCAGCACAACTAGCCCTACATTTGCCTGTGCGCCTGCTCATTCGCCTACCAAAACCAGGGGATTTGCCTATATTTGCATCTTCTTTAGACGATTTGCAGCCATGGCTCAAAAATATCCTGAATACAAAGGCATCAATTATGCCGACATCGCCGAGCAGGTCCTTACTTTCTGGAAAGAAAAAGAGGTGTTTGAACGCTCGGTAAGCGAGCGGGAAGGTGCCCCCACCTTCACCTTTTTCGAAGGCCCCCCTTCGGCCAATGGTACGCCGGGCATTCACCACGTCATGGCCCGTACGGTAAAAGACATTTTCTGCCGCTACAAAACCATGCAGGGCTTTCAGGTAAAGCGCAAAGGCGGCTGGGATACCCATGGCCTGCCCGTAGAGCTGCAGGTAGAAAAAGAGCTGGGCATCACCAAGGAAGATATCGGCAAGAAAATCTCCGTAGAGGAATACAACCGCAAGTGTCGGGAAGCGGTGATGAAATTCAAGGACCAGTGGGACGAGCTGACCCAGAAAATGGGTTATTGGGTAGACCTGGACAAGCCCTACATCACCTTTGAGCCCCAGTACATCGAAAGCCTCTGGCACCTGCTCAAAAAGCTCTACGACAAGGGCCTGCTCTACAAGGGGTATACCATCCAGCCCTACTCGCCCGGTGCCGGTACCGGCCTGAGCTCGCACGAGCTGAACCAGCCCGGCTGCTACCGCAATGTAAAGGACGTATCGGCTACGGCCCTGTTTAAGGTAAAGGGTACGGAGCGGGACTACCTCATGGCCTGGACCACCACCCCCTGGACACTGCCCTCCAACAACTCGCTGGCCGTGGGCAAGAACATTACCTACGTAAAAGTAGCCACCTATAACCCCTATACCTACCAGCCCATCAATGTGATCCTGGCCAAAGATCGCCTGCCTGCTTATTTTAATGAGAAAGCAAAGGAGATAGCGCTGGAGGAGTACAAAGAGGGAGACAAACTGATTCCCTGGCAGGTGCTGGACGAACTAAAGGGAAGCCAGCTGGTAGGCACCTCCTACGAGCAGCTGATGCCCTACATCCCCCTGGCCGCACCGGCCCTAACGGTGCTGGAAGGCGATTTTGTGACCACCGAAGATGGTACCGGCATTGTGCACTTGGCCCAGGCCTTCGGTGCCGATGACTACCGCGTCAGCGTCGCCAATGGGGTACCCGGCGTATTTGTAAAAGATGAGGACGGCAACCCCATGCCCGCCGTCGACAAGCAGGGCCGCTTTGTAAAGGAAATGGGCGATTTGGCCGGCCGCTATGTGAAGGAAGAATTTTATGCAGATGAGGTGCGAAATGCTCCCGACTTTAAGTCGACCGACGTCTACATCTCCATCAAACTAAAGGAAGAGGGCAAGGCCTTTAAGGTAGAAAAGTACGAGCACAGCTACCCCCATTGCTGGCGCACCGATAAGCCTATTCTTTACTACCCCCTGGAGAGCTGGTTCATCAAAACCACCGCCTACAAAGAGCAGCTGGTGCGCCTGAACCGCACCATCAACTGGAAGCCCGAAAGCACCGGCATCGGCCGCTTTGGCAACTGGCTGGAAAACCTGGTAGACTGGAACCTGAGCCGCAGCCGCTACTGGGGCACCCCCCTGCCCATCTGGCGCACCGAAGACAAGAAAGAAGAAAAATGCATCGGCTCGCTGGCCGAGCTAAAGGCCGAAGTAGCCAAAGCCATTGCCGCCGGCATCGACCAGAAGCCCATCGAGGGCGATTTCGATCCGCACCGCCCCTTTGTGGACGAGGTGTATCTGGTAAGTGACAGTGGCAAAAAAATGACGCGGGAGGCCGACCTGATCGACGTTTGGTTCGATTCCGGCGCCATGCCCTATGCCCAGTGGCACTGGCCGTTTGAGGCCCAGGATGTATTAAAGGAAAACTTCCCCGCCGACTTTATCGCCGAGGGGGTAGACCAGACCCGCGGCTGGTTCTTTACGCTGCATGCCCTGGCGGTGATGCTCTTCGATGATGTGGCCTTCAAAAATGTGATCGCCAACGGCCTGGTGCTGGACAAGAATGGGAATAAGATGAGCAAGCGCCTGGGCAATGCCATCGACCCCTTCAAAACCCTGGCCCAGTACGGTCCCGACGCCACCCGCTGGTACATGATCGCCAACGCCAACCCCTGGGACAACCTCAAGTTTGATCTGGAGGGCATTGTAGAAGTGCAGCGCCGCTTTTTCGGCACCCTGCACAACACCTACAACTTCTTTGCCCTCTATGCCAACCTGGATGGCTTCCGCTACCAGGAAGGCGAAGTGCCCCTGGAGCAGCGCACCGAAAGCGACCGCTGGATCATCAGCCGCCTCAACAGCCTGATCGCAGACGTAGAGCGCGCCTACAACGACTACGAGCCGACCAAAGCCGCCCGGGCCATCTCCGACTTTACCGTCGATGACCTGAGCAACTGGTACGTGCGCCTGAACCGCAAGCGTTTCTGGCGCGGCGATTATACACAGGACAAACAGGCCGCCTACCAGACCCTCTACGACTGTCTGGAGGTGATTGCCCGCCTGTCGGCCCCCATTGCCCCCTTCTATGCCGAGCTGCTCTACCGCAACCTCAATGGGGTAAGCGGCCGCCAGCAGCAGGAGAGTGTGCACCTGGCGCTATTCCCCAAAGCCGACCAGGGCCGCATTGATCTGGATCTGGAAGAGCGCATGCACGATGCCCAGATCATCTCTTCGCTGGTGCACTCGCTGCGCAAGAAAGAGAAGATCAAGGTGCGCCAGCCCCTGAGCCGCATCCTCATCCCCATCCTCAACCAGCACCAGCGGGAGATGATCTCGGCCGTGGAAGACCTGATCCTGAATGAGGTGAATGTAAAAAGCATTGAGTACATCGACGATGCCTCCGGCGTGCTGGTGAAGCAGATCAAGCCCAACCTGCCCCGCCTGGGCAAGACGTATGGTCCGCGCATGAAGGAGATCACAGGCGCCGTAGCCAAGTTCGAGCAGGCCGATATTGCAAGACTGGAGCGGGAAGGGGTATATACCCTGGAGCTGCCTGGCGGCCCCATTAACCTGACGCTGGAAGATGTGCTGATCACCTCCCAGGACATTCCCGGCTGGTCAGTGGCCTCGGAAGAAGACATCACCGTGGCCCTGGACATGCAGATCTCCGACGAGCTGCGGCAGGAAGGCATAGCCCGGGACCTGGTAAACCGCCTGCAGAACCTGCGCAAGGATATGGGGCTGGACGTACAGGACAAGATCAGCATTACCGTAGCCCGTGGCGAAACCCTGGTGAATGCCGCCCTGGAAGCCAACCGGGAGTACATCTGCACCGAAACCCAGGCCCTGCAGCTCCAGTTCACCGACCAGCTGCCCGAGGGCACCCTGCTGGAAATGGACGATGTGCAGCTACGGGTGCAGGTAGAGCAGGTGTAAAGCGCTGTTTGCAGGAATTTAAACCAAAAAAGACATGAATCCTGTAGAATCTTGATGTTTCATCATAAACAAAAAGATAATTCATCCCGAATTTTAGAAATGGCTCACTAGATAAAAAAACAAGCTCTAGATAATATTCTAGAGCTTGCTTTTTTATCTCTACAGTCTGTCTTTGCTGAGAGGCATGGCTGGACCTCGGTGACGGTTGCTGCCGACCGATTCTTCTGCTCCGCTCCCTAATAATAATGTCTCCAGAGAATAAAAAAGACCTCAGAGCTACTTCTGAGGCCTTTTAATTAAGATCATCGCCAAATTAAAATTCGGGGTGCCCCATGATTAAGTGGCCGGCATTAGTGCTGGATTATCACATGAACCACCTGGGTGCCAGTAGCGTGTACAAGATGTAGGTGGTAGATACCATTTGGTAACGTCCTTACCGGGATGGTTAATTTTTTTCTAACATCCTTTTTAGAATACACCAATTCATTTGAGTTATTATAAAGGTAAATGTCGACGGCTGTATCCAACCCATCCTTAACCTTGAGGGTAGTCTCATTTATCTCAATATTGAACTCCCCATCGGCAGGGTTAGGGAATACACTCATTGGTTCCCAACAGTTACTGCCAGTACAAGGATTGGGCGAACAGCCCGTGGTCCTGATGCCGCAGTAACACTCATCGGGCTGATGGAAGGTAGTTGTTGTACTGCTTGTTTGGGAGCAAAACCTGTCTCGCCTTATGGTATTGGTGATTGTATAGGGTTGGCTTGAATTATGGTTAACACCGCCGGTATTAATTACTTCTACCGAGTTTCCTGATCCTAACAGGTATAAATTGCTTGTGTTTATGCTCCAGGTATAGGTAGCCCCTGCCAGCTGTGGGAGTGTCCACTTATGCCGGGGCTTTATACAATCAGTAGTAATCACCTCCAGGCTAGCGGTTGGCTGTCCAACCCATACATTATGCCGGTAAGAAATAGGTCCCCCGCAAGGCCCTGTTACGTCAGCCTGCACCCAACCCGGACCATTAACGCCTGAGGCTGCAGCTACCACATAATTACTTGTGCCTTGACCAGATATGTAGTCCAGATTGCCGCTTTTAGTCCATTCTACACTTACACCTGGTGCTAAATTAGAAACACTAAAGGTGGCATTTGATGTGCAAACCAAACTTGGACCACTAACCTGTGAGGGTTGAGTGCCAAAGGTTACCTGATATCTGCCTAGGGCTGTCCCTCCATTTGTAATTCTGACTAAATAGTTGTTCCCTGGTTGGAACACATTGCAAGGCATATCGATTGTTCCTGAATTGCTAGTTTGGGATGCTATTGGATTGGGCGCAGCTCTGAAAACCTGTGGATTGCCGGTTGGGACTACATTGTATACTTCTATCAGTTGCACTGGATTGTTAAATCCGCTTATATCCCCTACTGTTAGTAAATATTTATCTGAGCTACCATCCGTAGGTATGGTGACGCGAATCCAATCTTCTGAATCTGGGCAAAAATTGGTGTGAAAGGAATGTGTTTGAGGAATATTAAGTTCTATAGGAGATGCTTCTATATCAGAGTTGTCAGGTTCAAACCTATCGAATCCGTTATTGGCATTTGGATTCCATTGTCCTTGTGAAATTTCGTTTGATCTGCCATGAAAAGCTTTTTGATACATTACGTTTCTCTGGCCTGGGGTAAAATTAGATCTGCAACTTTCATTATTGCTATTCAATCCATTTCCATTGCCATAAGCCATTACATTAAAAACATCCGGGCTATACCTTGCTCCATAAAAATCAGTTTCTGTTCCGGTATAGCTACAAGTTGCTAAGTCATATTGGCCGGTCATCCTTGGGTCAGCCGGAGTATCACATAGTAAATCACCTGTTACGTCACAGGTACTTCCCAAATATGCGTTAGTACCACAGAGCGGTCTAAATACATATCCTCTGCTTACCGGCTCTCGCCTACATGGTAGGTTATAGCCCCAGTGGGTATGAAATAAGCCGAAGTAATGGCCTACTTCATGAGTCAATGTTGATGCCCCTCCGTCAAAAAGGAATCTTTCTCTATCTATAAAGATACCGTTATAAACTGGACTGAACTGATTTCCTCCTTCATTAACAATATGAATATTCACAAATCCCGGCCTTCTATTCGCATTAGCAACGCTTAATTTCTGCCAATCATCGACTGCAATTGCATCAGTGTCACGTACTGGATCTATGCAATAATAGAATTGAATATTCACTCCACTTTGCCAGAAGGTATTGTTTAAATGATCCATTGCAAATTTAATCTCTTGTTCATCAGGCAAGGGATTTGTGTTCAATCCGGGATTACCGTTGTCATCCACATGCATCCAGAATTGAATAGGAACCCTAAGCCAAGGCTCCCTCACATCACTTTCTAGAATTCTTGTATTAGGAGAACCTTCATAAATTGCATAAAGGCTGTCATACATATTATCCAGGTAACCTGGATTGCCGTACCAGGGAATGCTCTCGTATTCTTGTTCCGATACATCTGGTGTTGTACACTCCTCTGTTTGGGCAATAGAAATCTGGCTATACAGGCAGAGTAAGCCTGTAAGCAAAATAGGTAGGATTTTCATGTTTTGGGTTATTTGGGAATCGTGGTATAGAAAGTTAGATATGGAATTTTCTCACCAGAGTAGGTCACATAAAGCTCTTTGTTATAAAAGATCTGCAAATCCCGATACTCATGAAAATCACACTTGCCTTCCTTCAGATAGAACTCCATTCGTAGTGTATCTATATTGTCATTGCCAAAGTAGAGGTAATATTGCCTTATGTTAATATTACTAAGATCATAGTCTTTAGCTCGCAGGGGTTCAAATTGTGCACGGCCTGCTTGGCTTAGGAAATTTCGAACTTCCTCGCCCTGATCATTAAGTATGGTAAAATCATAATGATACTTACTGGAGTAGTGAAGAAGATTTCTTCCGTCTTGGTTACTTAAAATTTCAAATAATAGGGGCCTTTCATAAAGCCTGTAATCATCACTATTACAGCGACTGCCGAAAGGTCCGCTCTCGCAGCTAAAAAGGCACGAGCTAGCGCTGAGGATAAAGAGGAGAAGGATGTTTTTCATAGTGTTTGTTTTGTGAATCAGCTTGTCTGATATGGTGAAACGAGCAGACCAGTAGTTCAGCGAAAGATATAGACAAAATCACTCTTTCAGTCAAATCCCTCTTGCTACTTTAGCCCTAAGGTATAGGAACATTGTTATAAACAAAAGACATGGAACATTTTTCACCTATTGCACCGTGATGGTCATACTGAATTAACCTGGCTATATAATTTCAGTATCCTACTTTCTTATTTCTTCATATTATTTTAATAGGAGAGTTTTTTTTAGCCTGCAGGCTCCAGCTAACAGTGCCCCACTACCACTACGGAAGTGTTGGTGAAAACACCAACGAGGGGAAAGATTGAGGGAATGAAAAAGCGAGAGGGTTCTAAACTTCCAGCTTTTTGTTTTGTTATAAGCCAAGATTTCCTACCTTTTTAAAACAGCTCTTTATTGGCCAACCTAACCACATTTTTGCCATGCCTGCCCCCCGATCCCTTCTCCCCTTTCTCTTCCTGGCCTTTAGCCTTCCGGCCTTAGCCCAGAACCTGACGCTGCAGATCAGCAACCCCCAGCCCCGGGTGGGCGAGTCCTTTACGGTAAGCTTCAGCATGGACTTTTTCAACGAGCAGATGAGCCAGCAGCTGCAGCAACAGGCTTCTTTGGAAGTTAGCCAGCCCCCTTTCACTCACAAGCACTACAGCCGTACCTTTACGGCCACCAGGGCTGGTCAGTATACGCTGGGCCCCTACAGCTTTACCTTTAATGGCGTCACCCATACCAGCAATCAGCTAACCATTGAGGTGATAGAACCTCTGGCTAAAGAGGAGGGCATATGGCTACGGCAGGTTCAGTTTGGCGGAGAAGACTTCCTGATCCTGGAGCAGATGATCCCCAACCTGCAGACTACTCCCATGACCCCATCGGAGTTTGAGCAGGGAATGCATCATGACTTCGAAAAAGCCTTTGCCAGCCTGAGACAGCAACCAGCAGCGGGTATTAACCTAAACAGAAGGCATAGCACCACCGCCGCCGAAAGCACTGATAAAACAGGGAAGGCCTCCATAGGCTACTCCCTGCAAATCTATCGCATCGAAAAAGAAGAAGCCTTTGCAGGCAGCCTGCAGCTACAGCCCGAGCATTTCCAGAACCTGCCGGCTAATATAGAGCTGCCCATGCTGGTGCTGCGGTGAGTTAACGGCCATTTCTGACAATTTCTGCAGTCGCTCGCCTCCGGGCCGGGGTGCGTAGCCGAGTGACTTTTATTCGTTAGGCCTCTGGCCGTAAGGGTTATGATAAGAAATATCTTTATTGGCCCGAGGCCTATAGATAATCGTCACTCGCCCGGAGGCGAGCGACTGCCAAACGAATATAATTGGCAATGATTTTAACACATAATCTTATGCTTGGGACAATACTGTCTTTAAGGCCTGTCAGATTTGATGCTTACTCAAACCAAACATACACCACCATGAAAACCAAGCCCTACCTTTTCACAAAATCCCTTCTCCTACTCCTATTGCTGGCCCTTTCGCCCTCCCTCCATGCCCAGGAAACCGGAGCGAAAACCGCCGAATTTACATGGGAGCTGAACGTTGATAAAGACCGCATAACCATTCGCTGTGCGGAAGGATGCGCCTTTACAAACCTTGCCTTTTCTTCCAACAGAACCGTCACCCTAAATCAGGTTGGAATGCTGGATCTGGCAAAGAATCCGGATGAAGCCAGCAGCTCCGACTTTTTAATTACCTATCAAAAAAAGGGCAATAAGGTAATCCTGACAGGCATCAAAGGGGTAGCCTGGACTGAGCTTAGCTTTATAGCTGGCAGAGCAAGCTATACACTTGACCAAAATGGCCTTAGGGCTTCCCACTGAAGTAGCCATCCCTAACCTGGCCTCTAGGGACAGGTAGGGGCATCTTACCTCCTAAGGGGTGGTTTCGCCGCCAGCCAGACTACCATTTTCTCCTCTTTATAGTGTAAATTAGGGGCTGAAATTCAGTCTAACTCTAATTTATACACCATGAAGAGGATATTCACCCTGCTACTGGCCCTCTGCCTGAGCCCCGCCTTGTGGGCTGCCGAGGGCATGTGGCTCCCCCTGATGCTCAAAGCCCTGCAGGACGATATGCAGGCGCATGGCATGAAACTCACCGCTGAGGAGATCTACAGCGTAAACCAAAGCAGCCTCAAAGATGCCATTGTTTCCTTTGGCGGCTTCTGCACCGGCGAGCTTATTTCTGACCAGGGCCTGATCCTGACCAACCACCACTGCGGCTATGGTGCCATTCAGAGCCACAGCTCGGTGCAGGACGATCTGCTGACCAACGGCTTCTGGGCCCGCACCAAAGAAGAAGAAAAGCCCAACCCCAGCCTGTTTGTGACCTTTATTGTGCGCATGGAAGATGTGACCGAACAGGTACTGCAGGGCCTGGACCCCAAGTTGTCAGAGACCGAGCGCGAAAAACAGGTAAGTGAGCGCATTCGCCAGATCAGCCAGCAGGCTACCCAGGGCACCCACTACAAGGCCCTGATCAAGCCCTTTTTCTATGGCAACGAATACTATATGTTCGTTACTGAAACCTATGACGATGTGCGCCTTGTAGGCACCCCGCCCAGCAGCATCGGCAAATTTGGCGGCGATACCGACAACTGGATGTGGCCCCGCCATACGGGTGATTTCTCGCTTTTCCGTGTGTATGCCGGCCCCGATGGCAAGCCTGCCAAATACTCGCCCAACAACAAGCCCCTGAAGCCCAAGCACCACCTGCCCGTATCGCTGGAGGGGGTGCAGGAAGGTGATTTCACCATGGTCTTTGGCTTTCCCGGCCGCACGCAGCAGTACCTGACCTCGCATGCCGTTAAGATCCTGATGGAGCAGACCAACCCGCACCGTATTGACATCCGCGACAAGCGGCTGGAGATCCTGGACCGCCACATGAAGGCCAACGACACCGTGCGCATCCAGTACGCCAGCAAATATGCCAGCGTTGCCAACTACTGGAAAAAATGGATCGGTGAAAACCGGGGCCTCAAGCAGCTTAACACCCTGGAGGAGAAAAGGGCACAGGAGCAGGCCTTTCAGCAATGGGCAGCGCAAGATCCCCAGCGCAACGAGCAGTACGGCAAGCTGCTGGCCCGCTTTGCCGAGCTCTACCAGCAGCAGGAGCGTGTAGACCTGGCCAACAACTACCACCGCGAAGCCCTGCTGGGCGTGGAGCTCATCAAGCTGGCTGGCACCTTTAATGCCCTGGCCAGTGGCTCCCTGCCAGCCGCCGAACTAAGCGCGGGCAACAACCGCTTTACAACAGCCCTGGAGCGGCATTTCAAAGATTACAATGCCGCTGCCGATAAAGATGTGTTTGTGCACATGCTGCTGCTCTACAAACAGCAGGTGCCGCAGCAGTTTCAGCCCGAGCCCATCCGCAAGCTGCCCACTACCGAAGCCGGCATCCGCACCTATGCCGATAAGCTTTACAGCCAGTCCGTGCTGGCCTCCCGCCAGAAAATGCAGGAGCAGCTAAGCACCTACGATCCTAAAAAGACAGCCGCCCGCCTGCGCAAAGATCCGGGCTTTGTCCTGTACGGGGCCATACAGGAGGTATTTGAGAAACAGATTGCGCCCGTATATGCCGCCACCGATCCGGAACTGGAACTGCTCTACCGCCGCTATGTGGCCGGCCTGCGCCAGATGCAGCAGGACAAGCTCTTTTATCCCGATGCCAACAGCACCCTGCGCGTAGCCTATGGCAAGGTGGGCGGCTATACCCCGCAGGATGGGGTGCAGTACCTGCCTTACACCACCCTGGAGGGCATTATGGAAAAAGAAGACCCTTCTAATGAGGAGTTCATTGTGCCCGAGCGTCTCAAGGAGATTTACCGCACCAAGGATTATGGCCCCTATGCTACAGAAGATTACATGCCGGTATGCTTTGTGGCCTCTAATCATACTACCGGCGGCAATTCCGGCAGCCCGGTGATTGATGCAAAGGGCCGCCTGATCGGCCTAAACTTTGACCGCAGCTGGGAGAGCACCATGAGCGATGTGAAGTACAGCCCCGAGATCTGCCGCAACATTGCCGTAGACATCCGCTATGTGCTGCTGATCATCGACAAATTTGCCGGCGCCACCCACCTGGTAGAGGAGATGACCCTGGTGGATGCCAACACTACGGTTGAAATAGGGGGCGAGGTAATGGGGGTACATTAACCCCTATCCCCTTCCGCTGCTCAAAAGCGCCTTCCGCAAGGGGGGTGCTTTTTTTGTACCCGGGCCCGGGCTCCGTCAATGTTGCATCTTTCTCCGGAAAGCCGTAAATCGCCCCATACACCCTCTGGCGTACAAATGTCGCAGCAATGGCAGCCGGATCACCCAGCCTTTCTTTGCCCTAAGCAGTACTTTTATGAAAAGCAAAACCAGAAATACCATGATTGCACAACTCGTAAAAGAAGCGCGCCAGGCAAAAGGGTTTACCCAACAGGAAGTAGCCGATCAGACCCGGATCAGCCTGCGCTCCATTCAGCGAATAGAAGGCGGCGAGGTAGAACCCCGAACCCATACGTTAAAGGAACTTGCCCGCTGCCTTGACATTCCGCTACAGCACCTGCTTACTACCTCTCCGGAAGAAGTGCAGCCCTCCGTTCACTCCATTTCAAAAAAGATTATTCTGTCCCTTGGCCTTAGCCTGCTGGTTGTTCTACTGGGCCTCGCCTTTGCCGCCCAGTCACCCTACCCGGAGACTGGTTTTGAAGCGCTGCTGGGCTTTGCTGGCCTGAGTGCCCTTGTTACGCTGATTCTGCTAAGGCTATGGCCGCAGGCAAGAAGGGGAATACTCACTCTGGGCTTTGCCCTGATTACCCCGCTGCTGGCCCTTGCTTTTGTAGCACAGGCACCTACCTTTCCCGAAACCGGCTTTGAAGCCCTGCTCTACATGGCCTTCCTGACCGCCTTTAGTACCAGTATGTTGCTGGTAGTCTGGCGGAAAAAGGAGAAGGAAAGTCCTTTATAAGCACTCAGTCTTAACTGGCCAGGTGTTATCCCCCATACACTTACCCCATCCTTCATCAAACCAATGTCCCTCTTCCCCCTTCTTTCCACCCCTCGCCTGCAGTTGCGCCAGTTCAGGCCGGAAGATGTACAACTGGTGTTCCAGGGCCTGTCCCATCCGGAGGTGATCCGCTATTATGGGGTCAGCTATAAGACGCTGGAAGATACCCAGGCCCAGATGCAATGGTTCCGGGAGCTGGAAGAAGGGGGTACAGGCGTCTGGTGGGCTATCTGCTCGGCCAAAGATGGCGCGTTTTGGGGGGCCATTGGCTACAACAACCTGAGCCGGGAGCACCGCAAGGCCGAGCTGGGCTTCTGGCTGCTGCCCGACTACTGGCGGCGGGGAGTCGTATCGGAAGCCCTACCCCCTGTGCTTACGCATGGATTTAACCAAATGGGGCTACACCGGATCGAGGCCCTGGTGGAAAGTGAAAATAGAGCAAGCAAACAATGTCTGCTAAAGGCAGGCTTCCGGCATGAGGGATGCCTGCGGGACTGCGAGATCAAGGGTGGACGGTTCATCAGCCTGGATGTGCTTGCCCGGCTGGCAACCGATTAGCAGCACAGCGGTAGGTTGCAGTGTGCTTCTTCTTTTAATTCCCGATTCTTTCGCCTAATTTGGCAGAGCACACTCATGTATTGAAACCGGCCACCCCCCATATCGACGAAGCAACGCTTGTAAGCCGCCTGAAGGCGCAGGACACCGATGCCCTGGGCTACCTCTATGACCATTATTCGGGGGCCTTATATGGAGTAGTGCTGCGCATCGTTAAAAAAGAGGATATAGCCGAAGAAGTACTGCAGGATGCGTTTTTGAAGATCTGGAATGCCATGCCCCAGTACGATGCCGGCAAGGGGCGGCTGTTTACCTGGATGTTCAATGTGGCCCGCAACCTGGCCATTGACAAACTGCGCAGCCGTGAAATAAAGCGCGATATCAAAACCGATGCCGTATCCGACAACGTACGTAGCATCGACCATCAGTACTATAGCGAGCAGTCTGTGGACAGCATTGGCCTGGAGCGCCTGCTGGAGAAGCTTAGCGAAGATCAGCAACTGATCATCCGCCTGTTGTACCTGCAGGGCTATACCCAGTCTGAAGTGGCAAAAGAATGGGGAATCCCCCTGGGCACAGTAAAAACACGGCAGCGCCTGGCCATGATACAACTACGAAAACTTGTCGGGAAATAGTGGATATACACGCCTACATATCGTCTGGGGTCCTTGAATCCTACGTGCTGGGGGAGCTTTCTGCTGCAGAAGCCCAACAGGTGGAGGAGATGGCTGCGCGCTATCCCGAAGTAGCGCAGGAGCTGCGCCAGATTGAGGAAAGCCTGGAGGCAATAGCCCGTGCCGCAGCGGTAGCCCCCCGGCCCGGCCTGCGCAATCAGGTGCTTGCCCGTATTGCCCCATCCCCTTCTTCCCAAGCAAATACTCCCGCTACCGAGACGCCTGTAAGGCCCCTGCAGCCTGCCAGTGCAGCCAGAACTGGCTCTCACTGGCTGATAGCCGCCAGCATTGGCCTGGCCCTGTTATCTTCACTGGCCGCCCTCTACTTCTGGAATCGCTGGCAGGAAACCGAAGAGCGCCTGGCCAGCATGCAGGCTCAAAACAGTGTGTTGGCCCAAAACGTACGCACCCTGGAGAATAGCAGTGCGCGCCTGCAGCAATCGCTGGCGGTGCTTACCGACCCCGGCTACCGCACCGTACCCATGAAGGGATTATCCCCGGCGCCCAATGCCCGGGCCGTTGTGTACTGGAATCCGTCCACTGCCACCGTATACCTGAATGCCGGCAGCCTGCCCAAGGCCCCGGCCGGCAAGCAGTACCAGCTATGGGCCATTGTGGATGGCAAGCCGGTAGATGCCGGTGTTTTTGAC
>NZ_AODQ01000010.1 GCF_000348925.1 Cesiribacter andamanensis AMV16
AATGGAGGAAAATCCTTTGCCTGGATGTCCTAATGATATTTCAATCCTACCATAGTGCGATTAAAGGCTGGCCAAGAACCCCGACCTGGGCGCCGCCATCAACATTTCAATCCTACCATAGTGCGATTAAAGGTCCGTGGTTTTTGGCCAGGTAAGCACCTCGCTATGCTATTTCAATCCTACCATAGTGCGATTAAAGGCCGTGGCCTTGAGGTTAAAAATAGGCCTAAACTGATCTTAAATCAAGGCTAATGTATCAGAAAGGCTAGGTGCTGATCGTCGAAGGGCAGTAATAGGATTTGCCCTGGAGTGTGACGACCTGCTCCGCTACCTGTAAACAAGGTTTTCAGCAGTTTTATAGGGACAGCAAAGCCAGGAGGTTACGACATGGGAGTACGTCGACGACTACAGAAAGGTATCGGTGCTGCCTCGCTCGGCACCCAACACTTCCTTTTCAAGCCATTTCTCATCCCGGCTGGCAAACACAATCAGGCTGTCGTTGTCCTGCATGAGTTTGTGGGCTTCTGCCTTGAACTGCTTGAGCTGCATGGGGGTGAGCTCTCCTTCCAATACGGAGTTCTGGATCCAATGCAGATAGCGCCGGCACAATTTAAGCATTTTACCGGTGCGTTTCTGGTCCACATCATATACCACGATTACGTACATGGGCTACCACCAGGCTTTGAAGGGTTCATAAGGCTGTATCTCCAGCAAATGCTTACTTAGTTTATAACACTCCAACCGCACCAGGTGCTTGTAGCTGACAGAGCGACCCAGGCTTCGGTGCTTGATGGTTTGCTGCAGACGCTCTTCCCAAGCCTGAATGAAAGTTTTTCGGCCACCCTCCTTCAGCCGGATACCGTTCAGCTTCCGGTCGAAATCGGAAGCAGAGAGCTGACGCTTGTTCAGTAAACTGAAAATGGTGCGGTCTACCAGCAGGGGTTTGAAGATCTCGGCCAGGTCGAGGGCCAGGCTGAAACGCCGCTCACCCGGCTCGTGCAGAAAGCTAATGGTCGGGCTTAGCTGAGTGTGGTAAAGCTGGTCGAGACAAAGGGTATAACATAGCATGTTTCCGAAGCTGACAAGGGCATTTACCTCGTTGTGGGGTGGCTGCTTGCTGCGGCGTTCCAGCTTCAGTTCGTCTTGCTGCAAGATATCGTCAAAGGCTGCGTAATAGCATTGACGAATATTTCCTTCCAACCCCATTAGGGTGGGCACATCGGCCGCACCGGAAAGCTCCATCATGTGCCGCTCAATGGCGGCAATGCATGCGTCGAGCTGACGGCCGCGCCCCTGATAATAGCGAAGGTTTTTAAGCATGTTGAAGCCCGCTCCCTCTACTACCTTACAGGCTAGCGCCATGCGTTTTTTGGGTTTGCTGTAATGCAGAGCCTGGGCTACCTGCAGCCGACCGGCCTGCAGGTACTCCCTGGGGCAAAAGCTGCCGGTGTAATGCTCATAATAGTCGAAGAAATGCACGCTGATGCCTTCCTTCCCCAGGAAATTGAACAGGGTACTGTTGGCATCCAGACTTCCAAAGCAATAAAGCTCTGCTACGTTCTCGACCGGCAGAAATCTGGCTGATCCCTCTTGTCCCTGCTGGTCGACGGGTGTAAATTTTAGGGTATTGTCTTGGCGGCTCAGACGACCGGAGTTGAAGAGGTAATAGGTCTTTTTCATTCGCTCCAGCAAAAATCGTAGTAACTGCATCCCTTACAGATGCGTTTTTGCACCCGCTCCGGCGGCTGGGGCAGGGTTATAAGTGTATCTATCTCCTGCAGCAGCAGTTGTAACCGGGCTCTATCATCCGCTTCCAATGTAATGGTCTCCGTACGTCGAAGGGCCGGGTACTCCAGCAGGCCGGTGGCGCCCGCTATACCTGCCTGCTCCAGCAGCCAGAGGTAATACTTAACCTGCCAACGATGGGCTTCTTCGGCCTTGTTGCTGCGCTTGATTTCGTGCACCACTTTATTTTTAGCATCGTAGTAATCGATCTTGGCAGGCCCCAGCTGCAGCTCTTCGTAGCGCTGCGCTCGCTGGGGGTAGCTGTTTTCGTGTACGAACTTACCATCGGCAACCACCTCCGAGGTATGCTCCATGCGGATGCCGTGTGCATGGAGCCACACCTTTCTGTCGCACAGAAAATGATAATTCAGAAGGGTGGGAGTAATTTCAGGCAAAAGCTTATTTTTTGCTCAATTGATTCTCATAATTGAAACTAGCGAGGGTTTCAACAATAAATAGTTCCGCCTGATATAACGCATCTGGCATACCCTTTTCTGTCACAAACCCTTCTGCAGCAGGAGATACAAATAAATTAACATCTTGAATAGCGTTATTTAAGCTTGGTAATGCCTTGCCAGCTTCTATCTCATCTAACTTTGCCTGTATTGCATAGGTGATGGTATTGGCATTTTGGCCAATGGCCAAGGCAAGGGTTTCCATTGGGCTATAGGTACGCGCCTGATTGCTGGTGATACGCCAGTTTACCAAAGCATATGCCAGGGCAGATATCAATTCTTTCCTTCTCTCTGCCGGGCATATCAGGCATTTTCCAAATACATTAGCCGATTCTACCCAACCATTGCTACGCAATTTTTCTATGGTTTCCGGAGATAATTCCGGTTCATACCCATCCAGCGATACACTGAAAAGCGTGCGCATGTCTATAGCTATGTCCTGTACGAATAAACCTGAAGCCCGAGTATTGTTTGGGATCCATTTACGGCGAAGGCTTCTGTCAGAACCTTCTAATAGTTCTTCTACCTGGGCTTCGGGAATTGCATTACCTTTTGCATCACGAACAATCACATTGTGAATGCCAGGCCGTTCGCTTCGGTCGAAGGTTATGTTTTCTTTTTCTATTCCCCCCAAGAGAGGATGCAGTAAACGCATGGCAGAAATGGAAAGCGGACTTCTGCGCTTGATGGTTCTTTTTTTACCACCGCTTTCCGCCCGCATCCAGCCACCAAAAAGCTGATCAGCATAAGTAGGATCACATTCTGTATATGCTTCTCCTTCTCCTAATTGATTTTTTGCATTTAAGTCGAAGAAGAAAGTAACTGGGGCTGGCTGCTCATTTAATCGATCGGTTAGGGTGGTGAGCATTGAGCGCTTCACCTGTTGGCCACTGGAATAGGGTACTTGCTTGTTGAAAATAGGGTCGTAGTATCTTTTTTGGCCATCTTCTACACAAAATACAGTATGATCGGCATGCTTCAGGGTTCTGATATAAAGGTATGGATTCATAGTATGATAAATTTTTGGGTTAGGCTAGGTTTTGGTTTTTCTGAAGGGCATGCTCAAACTTGAGGAGAGCAATAAGGTACTTCACCCGATCTTCAGGCAGCCGTGTTAATTGCTCTACAATTCTGCGAAGGGCCTGGGGTTGGGGAAAGTCTTCTGCAATGGCAGCTAGAGCAATAATGAACAGTTCTGGCTTAGCTGAGGATATAATCTTTTCCACCTCATTAGATCGCTTGGTACTAATCCCCTTGTCCTTACTCATTTCGTACTCGGTAAGGTGCTGCACGAGCAATTTCGCTTCCTCATGCAATTCTTTGTTGTTCAGCATGGCTAATATCCAGGTTTTAAATACTTTGATTTGAACTTCTTGTAGATGGTGGTCTTCTTCGCTTTTGGGTTTTCTGATGGTCTGCTTCTCAAATAGAGCGCGGAAATCCGCAGGTTCCAGAGCTCGCAAACCTATCGCCCCAAACTGACAGGCTTTATGAAAGGAAAAATGGCCTCCGTACATGCTTTCGATGAGCGGGGCATTATTTAAATAGTCGTTTTTGCCAAAATTTCCTGGTAAAGGGTAAGCGCCTTTTTGACCTCTGCGAGATGAAGGGATACAAAGCCTATTGTGGTATTCATCTGGCTAAAGGCATAGACATAGGCTGATACTGCTTCGCCTTTGAATAAGCGAGACAATGCGAACAATACTTTTGGCCAGTGTGAGGTAATTACCTGATTCATCCCCTCATCAAAAGCTTTTTGTTCCAGCCGCCAGTTGCTTACTTGAATTGACTTTGCACCAAACCGATGCACCAACCACTGACCATTCCAGGCCTCCACCTGATTGCCTTTTAGGTTTGGATAGGATTTGTTGTTGAGGTAATTGTTCCTGTAATACTGCCAGCCATCAAACAATTCTAGTAAGAGCTCAGCCTCATTTATTAAAAGACATAAGCCACCTGAAACCCTTATACCAAAACCATTCCCAATCCAGCTGGCATAAATGAGATCTTCCTCTGACTGCAGACTTAGATTAGTAACCTGGCCTGATGTTGTTGCATACTCCTTCTCTTCTGCTGCCGGGTAGCCTATGGCAAAGCTACCATCTGGCTCTACGGCCAAAATCTTTTCCTGAAGTTTTAACAGTTGCTGAATTCTGGCCTCCCCTGTTTTAGGAAATGGATTTACAAGCGGTGAGTTAATTACCCATTGCAGATATTTATCGTGATTGTAAAAGAGAGGATGAAATACCTCACTAAAGAATGTCTTTGCGCTATGCGTTGTCCCTTGCCTTTGATTAAAGGCCTGAAGGAACGTTTGTCCTATTACTGATGCGTACATAGTTAAAAGAACTGTTGCTCAGGATTAAATTTTTGTTTCTCCTTCTTCGGAACCAGCAATCCCAGATCGCTTGAATAGATTTCGTTGGAGACAATAAAAGGCTTTGAGCCCAGTTTACTCTGACCTATAATTAAATGGGCAATGCTTCTATAGCGAACCGGGATTTCAAATTGCATGCGATCAAAGAAATTAAGCCGCTCATATTCTTCCTGATCTTCGGCTGTAATGCACAGAGCCGAATCAATTTCTAAGGCCTCAAGAAGTACTGATTTGCTCTTATGCCGAAGTTTAGCAAACTGCCAGCGGCCATCGGCGTAAATCTCCTGATCCTGTATGGAGTATTCTTCGTCCAGCTTTTGATACACTTCATCCAACATTTGGCGAACACTATTTTCCTGCAACACTGCTCCATCTGGAAGTGCTTCAAAGCTTCTTTTCACAATATCTGGTTCGTAAGGCCTGGTGGTTGCCCTTGCTTCCAAGATGTAGACAGGCTTTGATAGTCCAATTGTCTCTTTTGTTCGCTTTCTGTTCACCCTGCCAAACCGCTGTAATAAGGCATCTAGTGGGGCCGCTTCTGTAAAAAGCACATCAAAGCTGATATCCAGGCTTACTTCAACCACCTGGGTTGCTATTACCATACAAGGCCCCTCTTGAGCATTCCATGCAGTCAATAGATTTTCTCGCTCAGCACGCTCACCTCGCTTAAAACGGCTATGCAACAGCATTACTTTTTCATACCCACTGTGCTTCTTAGCGTACTTATAACACTGCTGAGCAGCCGCTACGGTATTGGCTACTACCAATATTTTTTCCTGTTTTTGACTATGGGCTTTTAACAGCTGCAGAGCTTTTTTCAAACCCACCAGTTTAAAAACATCGTGGCGATTGAAAGCCTGAAGTTCCTCCTGCTTTAGTGAAACAGTATACACTCGGTCCTGGCCAAGAATTTCTATCAATCTGTTTCTAAGCACTGTAGGCATGGTGGCCGTGCCGATATGCAGGCGGCAGTTTAATGCATCCAGTACTTCCACCAGTTTCAACACTATGCTCTGACTTACTTTAGAGTAGGTATGAATTTCATCCAGTATTATATCACATCCCTCCAAGTCCAGTGCTAAAGCTTCATATCCTCTTAGGCCAAACACAAGTCCGGCCAATTGGTGTGGGGTTAAGACTTTTACACTGGCACCAAATAATCCCTGCAAAGCAGTTTCCTGTTTTATATTCTTTTTCCCCACCAGCTTCATGTGTGAAGTGGCATGCTGAAGCCGGATAGATATATCGGGATTTCCTGGCCGTAAACTATCCTCAAAACGCTGATGCATAGCATTTATGGAAGCCTGAAACGGGAGTGTGTAAAACATTCTCCCCTGGCAGCGCCTCACTAAATAATCTGTTTTACCAGCACCCGTTGGTGCCTCTACCAAGGTGTGAGGCTTATTACTTTCAGATGGGTAAAGCGATAAAGGATATAATTCATTTTGCCTGGAATGATAAAAGGAAAGATCAGGTACTTGGAAAAGATTTTGTAAATAATGGCCAGTATCTTTTGCCAGTGCAGAGGCAAAGTAATCTCCACCCATCAACACCCCTTTCCATTCCGACGGACCCGCATCAAGGTCCTCACAATATTGAATAATCTCCTGCAGCAATAATGCAGCATCTTCTTTGGCAATCGGCTTACAGGCATAACCGAACGCTTGCAGAAAGTCAATCCCCTTTTGCTGCCAATTGTCCCAATCCTTTAGGTACACTTCCAGCAAATCCTCCCGAGCCCAATCGTTATCCAGGTCCAACAAACCTTTTTGGCCTGCATCTTCATAAATAGATTTATGATGGCTCACTACCATTTCAATAAGCGCAGGATGACTTTCCTTCTCGAAAGCATGGAGAAAGAACAATGAGCCTATTTCGTGCCTGTAGGGACATTCATTGGCTTCTCTTCGTCGCCCTTGCAATTGTGCCTGAAAGTAGGGATGGCATTTCCCAAGATCATGCAATACCGCTCCTGCCCGAGCTAGCGAAAGATCCATGCCCCTGTATTGAGCAAACTGCTCTACTGCTTCCAATACATACTGCAGATGTAGGTGCAATGGAAGGTTTTCCGGATCTCCTTTGGCCAAAATTTCGGGATAAAGTACCATCAGAAGCTTAGTACATTAGGAATCTTCGTGATATGCATTTTGCCATACATAGGTTTTCCGTCGGCAAAGCGATTATATCCAACTAGAAAAGCGCCCTCACCCTGCTGAAATAATAATTCGATGCCTGGAAATTGATCTCCATCAGAATTGAATATTTCTTCTTCTACTTCATTAGGCTCACCATCGGGAAACATCAGGTCTTCGTTGCGGGCCAAACAAATATGCTGTTCCGCAGCTCGGGCTGCATCTTCGGCACTTGCAAAGGCCAAGTACAATTCAGGATATAAGAGCACACCCCTTGTTAAAATAGACCTTGGCCGCTCGGCGCTGGCATTGCTTCCTCTTCCCTTTTTATTCCATCCTCTTGTTTGCGTTTGCTCCTGCTGCTCAACTACGCCCGAATAAATAAGGCGATGCCTCACAATCTTTTGTGGTAAATCATAATCTAGTTGAAGCAGTTCTGGGAAAAGCTTTTTTTCCATGCCTATTACCATTGATGGCGTAAGAAATTGCTGGCTAAAGGTTTTCTCATCCCGCACCGCCGTCCAAGGCTTTATGAATGCGAAATGTCCTTTGAATTTGAGTATATATAGGTTCATAAATTTTAGATTTTCTCCACCCACCCAAACCCCATACTTCCCTTCTCCCCAACCCCCGCTGCATACAAGAGTCGGTGTATCTCTATCGGAGCTTGTAACTTAAAATCAAATAAATAGCCGCGCACCTTTGTCTCCTGATCGGTGAGGGCTTTGATGGTGACCATCTTTGATTTTGGCTCTGGAGTAAGTAAGCGGAATTGTAACGCTTTCTCCTCCCACCCTTCTATAGCTCCGCCAGCTCCTACTAACTCCTTGGACGATTGATATCCCACCCATTTATTTACCAAGTTGCTTAATAAGGCATCGGCATACTGAGGATGAGAGGGGTGCAGGTATTGAGCATACCGCCTGCCTTCTTCAAAGCGGCTGATGACAATAGGCGAAAGGGCACTGTAGTGCATGCATTCCTGAAAGTGGGGTTCCGAAAGAGTTGCTACTTTTGCCACTTCCATATCGACCTGACTGATGCGGTTTCCCAGGCCCAGGTGCTGATGGATGAATACCCCTTTAATAAAAGCTTCGGCAGCTTGCTCAGCCATAAAACCTACCTGCAGTTGGATTTCCTCACCCAAAAGTTCAAATACACCCTGGTCTTTATGAATCCTGTAGGGTTGCAACATGAGCGGAGAGAAACAGAAAAGCTTAAATTTTTTACTTCCTGCTCCATACCCTTTCTGATGTAGAAAATCAGCATAAGCAGCATCGGCAGCAGCCATGCGCTTATAGACCCAGGAGGAGAGCTCGTATTGATAGTTAAGTGGAAGGAACCGGCGATTGCCCTTTATCACCAGGGTAAACTGAAAGCGCATGCAGAATATCAATAATGGTAGCCCAATCAATATAAGAATAACCCTAACAAAATTCATTATAGCAATTCATAAAACTTCTCCTAAAATATGCTCTACTTCAATCCCCCCATTTACTCCCTGACATTCAATCGAATAGATGTCACAAACCGACTATAATTGAGTCTTTATCCTGTAGCACAGTACATTTTTTTAAATCAAGCTGAATACAATCGCAAAGGAGCTACTGCCCTATGTTCAAAACAGAGGAAAAATATCATTACAATTCTTGATTCGCGAATTGAGAATTATTTAGATATCTTTACTGATAAACCAGCATACTTTATGAAAAAGCATAGTGGCATGCGCCCTCATGATATAGCCGTCCTACTTAAAATAGCCAGCAAGGGGAAAGAGCCCTGGTTCATGAAAGACCTGGCCTATGAACTTGAAATAAGTGCCAGTGAAATAAGTGAAAGCATTAATCGCTCCATGATTGCCGGCTTAATAAGCAGTGACAAGAGAACACTACGAAAATTGTCCCTCCTGGACTTTTTAAAGTCGGGGCTGCGATTCGTATATCCCCAACAACCCGGCTCTATGGTTAGAGGCATTGGAACAGCTCATTCTGCCCCTCCCCTGAATTCTGAAATCGTTAGTGCCGAACAGTATGTCTGGCCCTATGGAAAAGGGAATGTCAGAGGCCAGGCCATTAAGCCCCTCCATCCAAATACTCCGGAAGCCTGTCTGAAAGACAAAAAATACTATGAGTTAATGGCCTTGACTGATGCTCTCAGAATAGGAAAAGTAAGAGAGCAAACTATTGCCTTTGACATGATTAAGGAACGAATTGAACATACCTAAAAACCAGCCGGTTAACAGAAATACCATAGAGAGAGTCGCATCAGCTTTGGGAGAGCTAATGATGACATGATCTAAGTGGGGGGTGCTGTAATTAGCTTGTATATTACTGATGAAGGGGCGAAACAATCAAGGCCAACTACAGACCTTGGTTTATCCGTACAGATAAGTACTTATTCACACATAAATCAGGCTTGGGAGAAATTAGCATCCAGGGGGAATATATCCGGCACCAATTTAAAGGCCTGAACTATGCAGGCCTCTAAATTGAAAATTTGTGCTCATATAACCTCAGCTAAGAGGCTGGAGAATTTAGTGGCATTTTTCTCTTCTACCCGCTGAACAATTTTATCAAGCTCAAAAGTAGAAACACGCTGAAATTTTCCAAGTCCCCCTTCCAGCAGACCATCCAGCTCCATATTTGAAGCGGTGGTTCCTTTATAAGAGTCCGCGATCAGATAGAATACATGCTCAGAGCTGAGCTGATTCCGTTCTCCAAAGGATTTCAGGCGCTCAACAACCGACTCGTATTCGGCCAATTTCTTTTGCAGCACATCGATGCGCTCATTGTTCAGATCAATAGACGATGAGGCAATGATCGCCCCGTTTACTCCAATATTATCCAAATGATAATCGAAATACAGAGTAGGTAGCGCCTGCTTTTGCAAGGTATAGTTAACGTCTACCTTGTCCTCCAGTGGCTTGTATAGTTTGTCAGCTATGCGTCTGACAAACTCACTTTCCTGTACCTCATTCTTTTTAGGCACCTGGGCATCGATAATTTTTACAAAATACTTCCCAAAAGACTTTTGGTCAAATTCCCTGTCTATAAGCTCCGGCACTGAGAACTGTAGAATGCCGGTATTATAAGCGTGCAGCTGTTTAGCAAAAGCCAGGTCAATTTTACTGCTTTGCGCAAGCAGGGATGCCTGAGCCTTTTCCACTAAAGCATCCTGTTCCTTTTCAACGAACTGCTCAAACTGGGAGAGAGAAAATTTTAATAGACGCTGGGCAGCAGGATTAAGTTTTTGGGTGAGCTTAAGCTTACGGTCAGAGAGTTGAAAGAAAACTTTTTTGCCGGACACAGCCAGCAGGCCAACGGCAATGTTCTCATTGCTCCACTGGTTGCTCACATACCGTACGATGCTGTAAAAGCTTTTCATTTCTTTAAATAACTTAAATATGAAGCAGCAATGCGCTTATTCCTAGCCTCATCTTCAAAAAACTCCTTGAGCTTTTTCCGTTGCTTCTTAGAGAAGCCCCAGTCTTTAGGAACCTGATCAAAGATGTAATCTAACTCTTCTAACGTATTCTTTATACAAATCTC
Organism: Cesiribacter andamanensis AMV16; assembly: GCF_000348925.1. Classification (GTDB taxonomy): domain Bacteria; phylum Bacteroidota; class Bacteroidia; order Cytophagales; family Cyclobacteriaceae; genus Cesiribacter; species Cesiribacter andamanensis. The sequence goes on from NZ_AODQ01000010.1 coordinate 10,298, forward strand.
TACTTTTCCCGCCAAATTCTCCAACACCTTATGGTTTTCAAACCTACAGATCGAGCGAACAAAGCCACAGTCCATAATGCTTTCCGGGACATGTACCATAGCATCCCGGACCTTATGATAGGGCTGATAGGCAAAAGCAGCCGTATGATCTATGGGATGAAAACAAAATTTTCCGCTGTCAGAGTTCTGAGAAAGCAGAATATTAGGGTTGCTCTTTTTGCGATCCCTGTTACCTATCCAAAGATCAAAGACGCCAATCAGAAGTAGCTCAGGCCCGTATTCAAAATCCTGGTATTCTTTTTTGGACAGGCTGCCTATATATGGAGAAAAGTCCGATGCCAGCTCAACCAATAGGGATCCAAACAAAGGCTGTTCAAAAAACGACTCCTTATATCTGGAAGAGTAGTGAAAGTCCTGTGCTACATGAGGCGGAATGGTGATGATGGCCATTTCAGGAACCTGAAGCCCCCAGACCTGGGCCATGTAACCACAAATCACTTCATTAATAAGCTCCCGATAAGGATGTTGCTGATCAGTGAACTTAGCAACATACAGTTGATCATCATTGCCCAATACCAGTAATGGACCGCTTCCCTGAGTTGTATATTCCCGCAGTACTTTTGTAGCAACTATGTTCCTGATGGGAGTAAGCAATGGTTTGATAGATTATTCTAGCGCAGGGAAGCACAAATGAAAAGCGCAGTCAAGACGGCAGAAGGCACTAGCCCTACTACTTTTTTTCCTCCATCATCCGTTCGAGCAGGGCAATCTTCTCCCGCTCGCTTTTCAGCAGAGCATCGTATAGCTCGACGATCTTGTCGATGGGGTTGAAGTTATAGTGATTATTTACACCTGCTGAGTTATCATGGAAGGTGTTTGATATGAAATTCACAGCCTTCTCCTCACTAAAGTTCTTGATGGCCTCTACGGGCACACCCAGCTGAGAGGCTACTTTCTGCAGCAGTTCGGGTTCGAGTTTTTCTTTCTGTTCCATCTGTGATACGGCCTGCTGGCTAAGGCCCAGTTCAAAGGCCAGGGCATCCTGCTTGATGCCCAGGATCTCGCGAATGCGCTTTACATTTCTTCCTTCATGAACGGGTTCCGGCATGGTGGCGGCTTTCATAGCGACAAGTTTAAGCTAAGTCTTTGTGGTGTAAAACAAGCAGGCAGCTGTATGCTACAAGGGCTGCTTGTGGGATACAAGGCCAATCAGCTGTTTCTTCACAGAATAAAGCTGATAACAATCTTTAACAGCAAGATACGAAAAAATGAGATATCCAGACTTGTCCACCACTAAAATGAACCTGCCATGCACACCTCCTTCCACCATCTCCCTGCTCTGGAGCAGCAACAACTGGAGCAGGCCCTTGAGCTGATCAAGGCCCTGGTCGCTCCTGAAAAAGTCCTGCTGCTGCCGCAACCAGCACTCACTGGTATAGACACCAACGTAGCCCCTGTCCCCTACCCCTACTGCCTAGATTTTTTGGTCCTGCTCGAAAAAGCCGGTAATGCCCAGCGCTCCGAGCTGCAGGAAAAGCTGAAAACTGCCTCCAGCGGGACCCGTAATAGCGCGGGCTACAGCATCAGCAGCACGCAATGCCACATCCTGCTGGCTAGGGCACGAAAGCTGCTGCTCATTGCCCGCTGCATCTGCCGCAGCCGGATCCTTTCCCTGCAAGCCGCTGCTTCTATTTCCACTTCAGCTTTCTCCTGCCATGAAACTGCCCTTTAAGAAAAAGCCCTGGGAAGGGGCTCAGATCGTCGAGATCCGGCTGCTCTTTCCTGCCCACAGCTGGATGCTCTGCCGCCTGCTGGCTGTGGATCCCGAAAAGCTCATCCTGGACTTTCTCACCACCCTGGGCGGGGAAAGCTACAGCAGGCAGGGCCCGGCCCGTCAGTTGCTGGAGGAGTACCTTCTCCATTGCGACTATGGCCAGCAGCACTACACCCCCGAAGACATTCGCCTGATGCTGGAGGAACTCAGAGCCATCGGCCTGCTCTGGCCCAGGGAAGCCTCCCGCAAGATCACCCAGCGCCATACTGCCTGGCGCAATATGTACCACCAATACTGGTACCGCAAATGGTATGACAAGAACAGGAGAAAGCATTAAGGCCACTACACACCTAAACTTACCGAACCATGGAACCACAAAACGAAACTGCAGACAAGCACAAAGTGATCCTGCTCCCCAAGGATTCTCCCCTTAACCATAAGGTCATCGAAAAGCTCCACGAGCTGTTGGACTTCACCTCGGCCAGGGAATTTCGGGAGAACCTACTGGAAGTTTATCTCAGTTACATCATCTTCACCCATGAAGGCCCGCCCCTGAATTTCGACCGCATCGCCGAGAACATGTACTGGCTGATTGGCTTTTTTAAAAAAGTGGATGAGGCGGTGGATGAGAGATAAGTGAAACGACTTTCCTCTCTCCCTCCCCATCGGAACAGGCGCTGATTGTAGGCTGATTACAATGGCCCTTTCCTTCCCTATCTTGACTATTGTCAGCTGTCGACACCTGATTGTAGATAATTTTTGGGCTGCAGTAGCTTTCTGCAGGGGACTGTCTACCCACAATAAAAAAAATCTTCAATAGCTTCTAGGTCTGTCGACACCTGCTTATGATGCTCCTCCTTGCTAAGGATTTGGCTAGGTTTCAAGCTGCTGTCTACTTCAAAATCTTCGTTTCTCTGAGTAAGAGGGTGGACATAGTGCGGAGGAAGCAGGCAAGCGTAATGCACTTTGGCAGTAGCTTGGCTTGGCATGTTTTTATTTGGCCGCGCCGCGTAGGCCCTGATAGAGGGAATTCCGCTTTTCCTCAAACCTGACCCAAGGAAGGTTTGGCCCTGACGGCAGGAAGGGCAAAGGGCCACTACAGGTTCTTAATGGGCTGGAAGGAAAAAGCCCCTACTGCGCCGGGCGGTAAGGGCTTTTTCGTTTAGAGGCAAACATCAATGTTTATCTATCAGCAGAAACAACAATGCTTGAAAAACAAAAAGTGTTCCTCCTGCAAGATAGTACTTACCATAGGCACTAATCCCCAGCATCCTTTTTGTTCTCTTTAAGTTTATATCTACCAACACCAACATTGCTAGTGCTAATTCTAGATAAAATATAAGTTGAGCTTTAAAATCATCATAAATGATGTACCTAAAGCTGAACACTAATGCTATCAAGGATAGGATCGATACAGATAAAAGAAGTAAGAATGAGTACTTTTTCTTCATTACCATTCCCAAACTTCCTAATAACCAAAAGGACCAAAACAGGAAGATAAGTACATACCATCCCGTGGTGATAGGATAACTAAATATGGGTTCACTGTTTCCAAAAAGGTTCTGAATCAATTGATAACCAGCAAAACAGGCGATTATAAAATATATTATATCAAAGTATCTGAGCCTACCCATATTTATTTCTTTTTCGGTCCTACAGGTATATTTATAACCTTATTTCTTAAGGTGTACTTCGTCCGCAATGGTGTTATTCCTTTCTCTTGTCTCACTTCATTAGTTCTTTGGACTGCCCTTATTTCTGACTTTTCAACTGCGGTACTTGGGTTAGCTTTTACTTCCTTTTCATAAGTGCCATCTAGAATGTCTTTTGCATGTGATAGTTCATGATTCAATGTCAAATAAGATTTGGATTTAACTCCGTCAACCTCAACGCCATCTGCCTGAGAATATTCAATTTTTGCATGGTAGCCATCAGGTCGATGATCTATATCTGTGCTAGTTTCAGCAAGGTTATCCGCGTCTCCTGATCCTTCACTAAAGAAATTCTTAATCACTCCCACTACACTCCAGGCTTCAGTTATAGTTACATCTTTTTCATGTTCATCTAAATATTTAAATAAAGCTTTTCCTGCTTTTGTCTTTTCTAACTCTGCTCTGTCTTTATTGAATTGGGCAACGAATTCTTCTGAACCTCTTACCCTGATTGTATCTCCTAAAAAGTCAGAATATAATATAGGGTTATTACCCATACCCACATAAGGACTTTCTCTTTCAGATGCCTTAGGATCTGTCTGCATCCACCGACCTAGAGAAGCATCGTAACTCCTATAATGCGCTAAGTAAAATTCCTCTGCTATATCATCTTGCTTTTCAATACCATTATAAAGATACTTATTCTCGAGTCCTCCTTCCTTCTGATAGGAGTTAAAAGTAAGTCCGAAGGGGTAGTAGCTATCTTCCTGTATGATCAGGCCATGGTGGTGACTTACCTGGAAGTCATCAAAGTAGACTTCCATGTCCCTGGTTTCGGGCGAATAGCTCTGCCCATCGGCTAGGTCCAGCTCCAGGTTCATATAGCCTGCTTTGGTGACAATATACTCAATTTCCAGCAGTTCATGGTGGCCTGCGGCATTGCCCCTGCCGATGGCCGCTTTGCGGCTCACTGCCTTAAAGCCCCCGTCATGGTCCTGGGGTCTCTTGCTGTCGGCTACAAACTGCCAGCTTAAGAAGGCCTTTGGAGGGCTGTCATCGGTAGGGGAGCGCATCAGCATGCTGGCCCCGTTCTCTCCGATGATTCGGGTGCCCCCCGCCTCTGTGGCCATACTGAAGCCGGGAGCGCCCGACAGGGCCATCAGAATGGCATCCGCGCTCATGCCCCTGTTCTTTTGCATGTCCAGGTACTTGGCCCATACCTGGGCCCGTATGGTATCTCCGGGCAGTACCCGAAGGGTTTTCCTGGGTCCTTTATGGACGCCCTTGCTGCCGTTGAGCCTGGCTACTTCCGGCCTATGGCCAAGGGCCCGCCTTGGATTGGTATGGGTATGGTCCAGGGCAAGGATTACCGGGGCCCGGCTTTGATGCATGTTCAGAAACTGGGACTCTTCCTCTTGGGCGTTTTCCGTTTCCATAGTGGCCAGATAATGATCTACCTGCGGCCTTGAGGTAAAGGTTAGCCGCACGTTGCCCAGGTGATCCTTTAGGTGGTACTGGTACTCAGGGGCAACATCGGCTGAAGCCTGCGCCAGCACCAGCCTTCCTTCGGCATGCTGCATAAACTGCAGCTGCTTGTTTTCGTAGACCATGCCACCGATATAATCCCCCTGGCGCAGCAGATGTTCTGCAGCATCATAGACCTGCTGGCGCAACTTAATGCCGGCAGCATCATAGGTGTAGACAATTTTACTGCCATCCTCCTTTACTACTTCCTGGGGCAGGTTCAGGTGGTTATAGCCTATGTTGTTGATGTTTTTATTCAGGTCCCGCTCCATGTTGCCGTTGGCATCATAGAAATAGGTATCAGCCGAAGTGGTGCTGGCCTGTTTGAACCCCTGGTCCCTGCTTCCTGCATCTGTTACGTTTAGGAGCCTGTTGCCGCTGTAGCGATAGCCGAGCCTATCCATATTGTCATAGATCTTCTGCTCCCCGTTCTGCTGCACCAAGCCATTGCGGTCCAGGCTAAGAATGTTGCCGTTCAAATCGTAGGTGATGTTGCCTACATCGAAGCGGTCAGCAGCGGTATCCCAGTTGCCAGGAGATCCTGCCACATAGTCGGCTCCTTTTATCCTGTTGGCCCTGTCATAGAGATAACCATAGGCCTGCACTTCAGTACTGTTGGCGCTTTTCCACTTCATGCCGGCAATGTTGCCATTGAAGGCGTTTTCTTGAAAGCCCCGATCGTAGTAGAGGTTCATGCTAAAGAGGGCATCTACATTTGGAGCGTCTGCCTCCAGGTCATTGATGCTGGTCAGCCAGCCTCTGATATTGTAGCGGTAATCTATCTTTTGCAGGAAGCTAAGGTGATCTTCATCCTCGGAGTGCAGCTTTTTGCTGATGAGCTCGCCCAGCTCGTTGTACGCATTGCGCGAGAGCAGGATTCTGGAAGAAGCGATGGGCTCATCGACCCCTTCTATAAAGGAAGCCTTCACTCCATCCACTGAGGTACCCTGATTATTTAAAGCAATGTCTACCAGCAGCGAAGCTGTGGAAGTTTCCGTTGAGGTATAAAACAGGATGCCGTTATGATAATAGGTAATGCTTCCATTCTGGCGCTCGATGCGGAACCTGTCCCCGGTCTGAAACAGGGTATTGCGTATAAACTTGAAGCCGCCTCGTTCATAGACCCTTACCTTGCCATCCCCATGGATCCATAGCGTATAGGTGCCCGTGGAGAAGTTATGGTTGGGGTTCTGCTCGGAGAGGCCCAGCTGGTATTCTCTTGGCCCATCACTGATGCTCCATTCGATCCAGCCATTAGCATTCTGGCCCAGTTGCTCTTCGGAAGAAGCTCCGGCATTGCCCCAGCCTGTAGGTGCTGTTTTGGTGATTTTGCGCCCCTCTACCAGCACCCCTGTATGGGATGTCCAGGTAGCCATGCCTGCCGTGGAGGCAGGGGGTGGTGTATTGACAAAGGATGCCTGTACCGCTTCTACATACGACCCCTGAAGCCGCATGGTAATATCAACCAGCAAGGGTTCGGTGGAAGTGGCTAATGACTGGTAAAACTGGTTGCCATTGTGGTAATAGCGGATGGTAGTGCCCTGTCGCTCTACTTTAAAGCTATCGCCGATGCTATAATTGACAAAGGTGCCTTTGAAGGAGTTGCTTTCATACACACGCGCTTTTCCATCTTCGTGCACCCAGATGACAAAGGTACCGGTAGAGAAGTTATGATTGGCATTGTTGATGGAGAGGCCCATCTGATAGCCCTGGGTGGTGCCAGCGACTTTCCACTCTATCCAGCCGGGGGTATTGGCTGCCAGCAGTTCAGTTGAGGAAGCTCCTGCATTGCCCCAGCCAGCGGCTGCTGTTTTGGTAATCTTGCTTCCATCAATTTCGACCCCTGTATGGTAAGCCCAGCTAACAGCCCCAGCCCCTGCACTTTGTTGCTGTACGGCTGCGCTGTTTGCTGCTGCCTGCTGAGAATCGCCCAGTTGATGGTAGGTATCCAGCAGCCTTCCGCTATGGTCATAGGTGAATTCGGTATAGGAGACAAGGGCCGGGCTGTTTTCCTCCTTGGTGTGCTCCTGTTTGGTCAGCAGCACCTCGTCATTGACTGCGTTGCGATACAGTATAGTGGAGATATCCCTGCCTCCAAGGTGGTTATCCGCCTGGGTTTGGATGGGCCTTCCCTTGCTGTCATAGAAAGATAGCGTGGTCAGCCAGTCAGCACTACCCAGCACCCGCACCTTGGATGCTGTTACCCGCCCGATATTGTTGCTGGCCGGCTCCGGTTCGGGGCTTAATTCCGAAAGGTGGTAGATAGCCTCATCTTCAACCCCATTCCGGTCCAGGTCATAGTGGTCGTAGTATGTAACTGAGAGATAGTAGCTATTAGTGCTTGCTGCATTGGGCATGATCCTAGGAAAGGCATTGCTGCTGTAGCCCATATGAGCAGTATTGGCCTCAGCTACTTCTACCTGGATATTATCGGCATTGGCCTGCAACTGAATGTCGTCTCTGCTTGCGTCAATTTTGTAGATGCCAGTAAGAACGGGCCGATTAAGCTGGTCATACTTTGTGAAGCTCCATTCCTTCTTTTCTTTTTGGTTGCCATCGCGGCTAAGCACCAAAAGGTCTCGCTTGTTATAGACCATCTCCACGGGATCGGCACCAGGCACCCACTTTTCGATCATGCGCCCCCTGCCGTCATAACGGTAGCGAAAGCAGAACTTTTTGGCCAGGTCTTCTGAGATGTTCCAGGAAGCTGCCTGTGCTTGTTTTACCCCTTCCGGCTGGATAACGACCCGCAGGCGGTTAAAATCATCATAGACATAAAAAGTCCACATGTAATCCTCAGTACTGGTAGGTGAAGGATTATCTGTAAGCTGCACTTTCTTCAGCACCACCAGGCCAAGCTTATCCTTGTACTCCAGTACCTGACTTCTATGCTCATCTGTAGTCGTTGTGATATAAAGCTGGTTTTCTCGGTAAGTGCCATTAGTTTGGGGCAGCAGACTGTTTTCATTTACCTGCCAGATGGGAATCTCTCCATCAGTAGCGATCGTATTGCTGCGCCAAGCAAAGGAAACCTCCCTGTCGCCATCCATGCGCCAACTCTCCCCGGGGGCAGCACTTTTTATTACCCTGTCCAAGGGGGAAGCCTCAAAAAGCTGTTCTGCAAAAGCATAGCCTGAAGAGGCAACAGCTACGGGCGGCTGCTGGTAGAAGTCCCACTGCTCCTGCAAGCCATTAGGCCGGTATTCGCCCAAGGCCCCCTGCACATAGGGAAGAAATTGCTTGGGCTGCCTGCCCAAAGCATCATAGGCCATGGGCTGGATAATATCCTGTTTCAAGGGAGAAGCCTGCCGACTCACTGCCTGAATGGGCCTGCCCAGCCCATCGAAGTACTGGGTGCTGATGGCCACCTCTTCTACCGGACTTTGGAAGCTTATAGAAGCAGAGGAAGTAATCTCAACCTTCGGCGTAAAGGTCCTGATGTAATTGACTTTGGGAGATACCGTAACAGGCTCCGGCCTGGTCGACGGCGAAATAGGGGTAGGAAGAGAATCTGTGGGACGGTTACCAATCGGAGTGAGATTGCCTGGTATTACTGAACTTTCTACTTGTAGGTGAAAGGTAGAAGAGTAAAGGGTTAAATTTGTCACCCAACTGTTGGTAATTTCACAGCGAAATAAGGCTTGTGTTTCACCGACACTTAGACCAGCCTCATAAGAAGCACCAGTGGCTCCTGAGATATTCTGCCAGTTGCCATTTTCCAGTTTCTTCTGCCACTGATACAAGTTATATGTTGCAGTATCGTTATTTGCAAGAATAACAAAGGAAGATGTAGTCGATAAATAATGTTTAACAACTTGAATCTCTTGCAACTGAGGGCTATAGGAAAAATGATCAAATGGATGGACACCTCCTACGCCTACAAAATTAAGTTCTAGTTGACTAAAAGACAAATAACTAGAACTTACATCTATATAAAGATTGTGCTTATTAATATGATTTGAGAAATCAGGGATACTTTCTATTGAAGTATTCGATGCAAATAGTTGTGAAAGAGATGATATATTGGCTAACTCAGCTGGAATCATTCCGCTAATTTGGTTCCTAGATAAACCTAAGGACTGAAGATTATACAGATTGCCTAACTCAACAGGAATAGGACCAGAAAGCTGGTTGTTATCTAATAGGAGTTGCGTAAGGGATGGGGTATTGGCTAACTCAGCTGGGATAGTCCCGCTAAGTTTGTTATTAAATAGCCAGAGCGCTTGTAGATTAGGAAGCTGAGCTAACTCAACAGGAATAGGACCAGAAAGCTGGTTGTTATCTAATAGGAGTTGCGTAAGGGAGGGGGTATTGGCTAACTCAGCTGGGATAGTCCCGCTAAGTTTGTTATTAAATAGCCAGAGCGACTCTAGGTTAGGAAGCTGAGCTAATTCAACAGGAATGGGACCAGAAAGCTGATTACTACCTAATAGTACATGATTTAGAGATGAGATATTGGCTAACTCAGTAGGAATCGTCCCACTAAGCTTGTTACCATATAAAACGAGGGACTCAAGATTGGACAGATTACCCAATTCATTAGGTATTGGGCCAATAAGCTGGTTACTCCCCAAGCGCAAGCTTCGTAACGCAGCAAGTATATTGATCACTTTAGGTATCGAACCAGTTAATCCATTCTGATGGAGATTAATGCCTGTAATATCTCCATTTGTAACAACTACTCCATGCCAGTTACTAAAATGAACAGAAGGATCAAGCCAATGCTGCTTATTTATCCAAGTAGAATTACCACCTGTACTGTAGAACAACTCCTCCAAAACCTTCCATTCGATTGAATCAGGAACCATACCCTCAATATTCGAAGAAGTAGAAAAATTCGTTTCTCCCCCAAGGTTGAAATCCTTTGAATTTAATGTCCCGCTGGGATTCGTTTCTGCATCATTTCTTAGATCAATTTTAGTCACTCCATTTGTCATGGTTGTGATTACAAAATCACCTAAATTTATTGATACTTTAATTAGCACATTTTGTGAAGTCGTATCAATTCTATTTTGAATGATAGCAGCCTCAGACTGTATAGTATAAGCACCCAAAAAAACCACTAACATTATGCGCAGAAACAATATGCAAGCTTTAGTTCTTTGCAAGAAAAACGTAAAATTCATATTTCAGAAGTGAAATTGCGTCAATAAAGTATTGTAATGACTAACCCAGATTAATTATCAGAGGCAAAATAATATTCAAACTGCTGCAGCAGATTATCATTACTGTCTCTTACCCGCCATAATCTGCCTAAATAATCATATTCGTAATAAACCGTATTGCCAGTAGGATCAGTTGAGCTGCTTATGCCTGTATGTGGCTCATAAGTATAAGTTGTCATTTGTGCAGCAGTTGGAAAAAGGCCCACCTCATCTAGATACAACCCTGAAAACACAATCGATATATGATCCTCACTATTGAATTCCCATTCCTCCAGCTTCCATTCATCTGAGGTAATAGTTCTGCTTGATCCATTAACTGTCAGTGTACCGTTTGAGGATCCTGATTTCTTTACCCACAATTTAACTACACAATTTTCGGGTGGTAAAGATTTATATAAAGTACCTCCTACTAGACTTCTTTTACCTGTTTTAGCAGCATTTTCGGAATACAAGGGGTTATTTATCAACCATCCCCCATAATTAGAAGTCAAAATTTGACTTCCGCCATCTATTGCTTCAAAAGAAGTGTAAGCAAAGTTTACAAAGCCAATATTAGTAGGGCATGTAATATCTGCAATTAAATACTTGTCATTGTATCCATAAATATAATAATGTGCCAATCCTGATTCTGTGACAAGTTCTTTTAAATGACCATTATCTTCATTATAAGCAGCTTTTCGTTTACTGTAGAATTTTTTTGATTTGAATACATCGTATGAATCAAATACAGACTCTACAACAGGAATATCCGTTTCAAATACGTACCATTCACTTGGCTTACCTAAATTGTTGTATTTAAATAGAGCAGCATCTACAATATTTCCGTTTGATTCGATTTTCCGAAGCGTAATTCTATCAATAATATAGTTATTAAGTAGATGTTCGTTAGATCCGTAAAATGTAGTGTCTGAGAAATCAGAATTATATTTAAATTCCTCCTTGACAGTTACATTGCCCTTATAATGTATCTGGCTGCTCAATAAGTGCCTAGAATTATATGCATATTCAGTCACTTCCTGAATAGGATTATCACCATAATCAGGGTACTGGAGCACTTCGACTCTTGATAATACTGCCTTTCCTAATTCAACAACATAATGATTAAAGAAAAATGTAGTAAAGGGTATATCATATTGAGTCATGGGAAAATCATAACCAAATCTTTCATAACCAATCGTTTTTCCCATACTTAAAAACTGGTAGGTATTTTTTATTGTCTGAAGAACCTTACCATCTTTTCTATATGTAGTTTTTGATTTCAGCAACCCTAATTTGTGCTTGTTATTATGTTCATTACTTGAATAAATGTGTTGATTTTTTTTGAAAGTATAAAAATGACCTCCAGACCGTAGATTCACGTGGTACACATAAAATTTATCAAATTGATCACGTATATGAGGATAATCTGCTGTTGTTGTATAGGAATAGTGGATTGAACTACTATCATTATATATCTCCTCTACTTTACTGTAGAGCAAATCAATATTTCTAATAGGCCTATCATACCAAACTTTCATCTTGTAAGGTTTATAATAAGCAGTTTGCTGGGTTTCAAAATAACTTTCATACTCAGGTTCATTTGCAATTACTCCACTTGATATAAGGGAAGAATATCCATCCAGTTCATAACGAAATCTTCTTACAACATCATTATCATGACTAATGCCATCATAGTCAATAATCTTAGCAATTCTAACTCCTCCAGCAGGTACAATACGTTCTTTTATATATGAACCATTAACAGAACTATACGTATTTGCCTCAAACTCAAAGCTAGTTTCCCCACCGGTTGGATATTTTATCTTCGTCAACATATTTGCCTTAACAGCTCCTGGATTTGTCTCTTTATTCAAGGATCCTTTATATAGATAGTCATCACAATCTCCTGCAGATTGTATGGCATTTTTCTCCCTGCAAAATTCATTTATTGGAATTTTAGATTGATATCCATTTTGAACATTACCGTTCCAAAAGCCCCAATGGTCTTCGCTTGCATATAATTCATTATATCCCCCAGGCCCATTAATCTGAATATCTACTTCATTATATGTGAATAAATGGCTTTTTACAGTTTTACTAAAACTTAAATCTAGTTCATTTACTGCCACTAAAATATCTTTGGGAAAGTTACCAGCACCATCTTTATATTTCAGACTATATTTCTTAAATAATCTATTGTCTAACTTATTAATGAACGACAACTCGCTTATCCTTCTCTTTTCGTCATTTGATTCATCATATAGAATATCAACAACAGCACTTTTCGATATTATCTTTTCTAAAAACTTATTATCCCCACTTGGGAAAATGTATGTTCTATTAAAGGCACTGGCTGTGTGACGGTAATTTATTTCTCCACTTCCTTCGAGAAGATCCCACTCAACATAAGAGTCAACCCAATTACTTGTGTATCTATGCATATCGTTATTTCCATAAATGAAATTTATAGTATCAATTTTATCAGAAGAAATAATTTTTGACAAATACCAAGAGTTTGTTGTCCTAGTTACGTCTACTCCGCTAGTATGATGGTATTGTATGTCATTCCATATGGTCTCCTTTTCACTAAAAATGTATTTAACTCCAGAAGGGATAGTGATGGCCCATTGCCCTACCTCAGTTAAAAAATCATTTAGCTGCTCTATTTCGTATTCAATTAAAAAATTCGTGTTTGATATAACATTTCCGTCCCTGTCAAACATAAAGGACCCAGCATTATTACCAAAGTTGAAATAAAAATTATCCGGAGCGCTATCAATGCCTGACCATATCCTTCTGTGATATTCATAAGCATCCGAGTCTATACTAGGTAAATCAGTTAAATTATCGAAAGCATTTTCATCTAATTTTCCTGAGATACCACTAACAGTATGAAAAGATTTGTTGTTGAATATATATCCTTTTGCTTTTGTATCATCCGGAATTCCATTAACCTGTCTTGTTATAACTCCGCCTGAATTAAGTACCCAGCCCAATCCTGCCCATGATGGCTGCTGGTTTAACTTAATTCCTGAAGCATGATAAGAGAGATATATTGGTACTTTTATATCTCCTTCTGTAATCTCACCAATTGGGACTTCTATTTTGACTAATCCTCTACTATAGTCAACTGGGACTTTGCCATATTGACCTAATGCAGCCGCATTTGGAGATGCTTTTGCCACATTATCAAGTAATTTTGTCAATTCACCATATGCATCCTCTTCTTGTGAATACACAGGCACGCTCATAAAGCATGCAACAATTAATCCTATTAGAAAAATTTTAGGTTGTTTCATCAGTGATATTGCTGTATAAGGTTATAAGTGACAACAATGAAGATCGCAAAGCACAACATTTGCTTTACAATACTCAGACATATTGCTAGAATTAATCTGTGATAACTATAAATAAAACTATTGGACTGCAAAGAGTAGGGTTCAGGAAATTCTTCTTTTTAGAAACTAATTTTAGTTTACCTTTTTGAGATTGATATACTATTAAGTTGTTCTTAATATTTCATTTTATCTCTGCCATAGCACACCCATTTTCAACTGCAATTGCTGACGATAGGGGGCATGCAGGGAGCGGGTGAAGTTATATTCCATCAGGCTATAGCCTCTAAGTTGTTTGAACAGTGTGTAGCGCTTGCCCAGGCCCAGCCGCAGTCCGTCTATCCAGATTCTCTGCAGGGGTCTTTCCAGCTGATGAGGGAGTTGCTGGGGCTGCACATTTAATTGTTCCCAGCTGACCTGCCCATAGATTTCTTTCTTATAATCAAAGCCTGCAAAAATGCTATACCCCCATACTTGTTCATACCTCCCCGAGACAAACCCAGGCACTTGTTTTCCAACAGAGACCCTCCTTTGAGCGGATGCTCCCAGTTCTATCTGGTCTGTTAGCCGGTAACTTATCCGAGGTCCTAAATCGATTCTGAATGCCTCTGCTCTGCCCAGTTGCCACTGCAAGCCCGGCTGCAGTCGCTTATGCCAGCGCTGACCTGCCAGCGGATGGCGCTTGAGCGGGCTTTTAGGCAACTCTTTGACACTTTTGATCTCGCTGTACCGGCCCTTGTACTGATTGAGCTGTTGGCGAGTCTGGTCCAGGGATGCTTTATTGCCTGCAAAATGATCCACTGCATGTGCGGGCTTGTCCACTGCCTGGTCTTGCAGCAAATCTGCCTGCTCCAGAGCCTGCTGCTCTGCCACCTGGCGGGCATCCTGCTGCAGGTATTCCTTCAGGGGATCCTGGGCCTGGTCAACTTGTTGCTGGAGCTCTTTTACCTGCCCATGCTGCAGCAGTTTGTCTTCTAAATTTTTATCAAGAGTGGCAACATCAAAAGCACCAGTGTCCAGTTTAGCCAGCTCTCTGATGGAAGAAAGCCTGGAGGCAGAGGGCAGAGAAAGCTCAGGGGAGGGTATAGTGTAAGTAAGAGCATTTCCAGGCGTGCCTATCTGGGGTATATTCAACTTTGTTTCTGATGGTAGGGAAGGAAGATTGATGCTGAAAAGCCCCTGGCTGGTAACTCCATCTAAGGAAAGCGATTGAGCAGAAAAAAGAGGAAGAGTAGCCTCAGGGAGGCCGTCGCGGGGCAGCCACAACTGATGAAGCCGGATTTGCACCCCAGCTAACGGTGCGGACAAAGATTGCTGTTTTTCTTTGAGTGCAGCCGCAAAGCGTTGCCCTTGCTGCTGCAACTTTTGTAAGCTATCCTGCAGGTGGGTAGCCTGATTGCCTAAGTCCAGCTGAAGGCTATCCAGCGTATGCTGAATGCTGGAAAGGATGCCATTTACACTGTCCAGCTGGTATTGCACCTTTAGGACCAGCGTATCGCTTCTTAGTCTTACTGCACTTATCTGTTCTTCCCCGCTTGTTCGAAGGCTGTCAGAGTAATCTATAGCCTTATGATCCTGTTGGGCCAAGCTCCATAGGGGCAGAAGTAGTAAAAGAAGGCTCAGGACGGGAGCTGGCATGAATAGGTATAAGGTGTTAGGATAAAAGTCTAATGCCTTAGCCCTTAAGTTTGTTTAAAAAAAATTCACCTTTTTTTATTTACTCTAAACAATACACGTAATCCATCATCATTCTGACAAACAAGCTCCTTAGAAGATCGTCTAAAGCAGCCCATAGAACAAATGACAGATGAAAAATTAACCTGTTAATACAAGCCGTTAATGCAGGAATAATTTGGAAACTTTTTTCTGCGGACCGGATAGGAACATAGGCTGATAGAAACTAACGGTTCAAATATAATAAGCGCGATTAACTGACCCATGTCCATTAATCAACCCGCTTTCTTAGTGCATTCACATCTCTATAAAATTTCGCTTTCAATTGGGAGTGTATGAAGTGCAAAGAAATTTAAGCAGGGCCAAGGTTATAAAGTCAAAAAGGCTGCCTGCACTTTTATTTCTACAACCTTTGCCTGGAAAAAAGTACCTGGGGAGCATCAAAAGAATTTTAAAAGGGTTAATCGCAAATATTGAAAGAAATTGGAAGCAGTTTAGATAATGCCAGCATGACTCTACGACAGGATACTGGCCGAGCTTTTGGGGTAAACGATAGTACCATCATATTTCCCTTTTACGCTAGCTGTAGACACCCTGGAGTAGACAATTTACCGGGCCTACACTACCTTCAAGAGGTCCGTGTCGACACCCCTTCCCAAAAAACAGCCTCTACGCTAGCGGGAAGGCTGTCTACACCCCCTTTTGGCAGTCATTCTTGCTAGGGATTTTTAGGGCCTGTCGACGCGCGTTTCCTACCTGGATTTTACCGGCTGATCCGGCTGGCTCTACCCCTTTGCCGGGCATACAGGAGCCAGCTTCCGGAGCACGAAATGCAGGTGGCTTGCCTAGTCGCACGTCCTACCCTTCCATGTCCAGGAGCAGATGCCTCTTATTAGCCCGATACGCCCTGCTAGAGGCCTGTACTTCCTATGCCCTGACCAACTACATAATGAAGGGCAATACGAGCGCTTCGATAGCTTTCTGAGCTCCTGATAAGTACGCCAGCGCCCCCTAACCTCCTGTGAAACTCGTACACCCGCGGGGAATGAGGACACTTCTTTGTCTGGGGTTGATGGACCAGGGTGCTGCTGATACGCTATTACTGCTAGGTGCATACCTGGCTACAGCCTGTCGCCACCTCCTGTCTACTGATTATTGCCCCTGGGCGCGCCTAGGCAGTCGTTCGTCGTCACATCCGGCAGAGCTTGTCTACGCGCCCAGTCAATCTGTCTACACCTCTTCTCCAGCGAAATACACGCATACGACCATTTTAGCCTTGACCAACCGTCCCGCTTCTGCAGGCTGGCTGTGCTGCGGGCAGGCAAAGGCAAGGGTAGTGCGCTTTGGCGTGCTGCGCAGCGGAACAGAAAAGGGTGCTACGCTTGCGCAGGGGTGGGCAACGCGTGTGCCTGAAGGGAAGCATGAAAGCAAGGGACAGGCTTTGGCCACATGGCCCGTGCGGTGGGGGGGTGTGCCACCGGCCTTTCCCTACCCGCTAAGCCCCTCTCTACTGCCCCATCTATAAAAAAGGGGGGACTCCCCCTTTCTCCAGTTTTAGTGCTTCGGCCAGTGCTTTTTGCATCAGCGCATGTCCACTTCCCAAAAGGTTGGTGCGGAAGTGTTTCTCCCAGCTGCCAAAGGGGCGCACGTTCTGAAAGTAGCCGGTGATGCCGTTATAGGCCCACCAGGCGGTGCCCCTGATTTGGTACTGCCCGGCTCCTTCCTGGGTATAGGCATAGACCTGCTGACGTATCCCTGCCAGGCGGGTAGAGATCTCCTCTGTTTCCCCTTTGGCCGGGAAGATCGAATCGATGTAGTGGCGCAGCACCCCATCGGTGATCTTTATTTTGGCCAGATGCTGGTAGGCTTCTTCTGTTTTGCCGTACTCGCGCTGGACAAGTCCCAGCAGGCGGGCTGCCCGGCTGAGTCCGTACTGCACCTTGCTGGTATGACGGATGGAGACGCTCTTCTTGCTATGCAGCGCCATGTTCAGGGTGTTGTTGCAGACCACCCGCACCGGAGTGAAGAGAATGCGGATGGCCGAGCCTCCGTTGTGGGAGTTGGTCAGCAAGAGGTACTGCTCGATGCCGTCTTCCTTGCCGTTGCATTTGATGTGCAGGTGGCTGGGCAGCTTGGCCGAGATAAAGATGATCTCTCCCCTGCCCAGGGCACCTGCCGTCTCATAGATGGCTTCGCCACTGCCGACGATGCTGTCAAAGAAGCCGAATGCTTCCTTGTTCTGCACCACCTGGTAGTTTTTGCCTACTACCCCTAAAGGGTCGCCTGTGTCGGTGCGTACGGTGGCATAGCGGTGGGGTACTTTGGCATAGGGCCAGTTGTCGGTGTCGGGTACCGGATGGGGCATGAAGGGAAGGGTGAAGGCCTGCAGGGAGGTCTTTTGCACCTCGTAGTCAAGGCCGGCAAAGGCAATGGCCTCCGCTGAGGTTGGGCAATCCTCCAAAAGGAGGCCTAGCTGATGCCAGGCTTTTTCGCGCACGGAGAAGAAGGCTGCTTTTCCGCTTTTGGGGTTTTGGGCTAAATTGTGTGCCATGATCGTAAAGGGTTAAATGGAACATTTAGTTATTGTGGCAGCCTCTCCATGTACCCGCCGGGACTTCGGGCAAGCTGGAGCCGAAAAAAATACTACCCCTAAGGGTGGAGATTTTTTTTGGTCTAGCTTGGGGCCTTGCGGGGAAGCCCGTGCGCCCCTGTCCCGGCGGGTACATATCTTGCAGCTACGATAGATAAAGGTTCTGTTTCCTCTGGCAGTGACTTTAGCGGTACGGGCTCATTTTGCTTAAGGCTCGATGCCTGCTTGCAAAATGAATGGGTGGGATTACTAGTAAGGGAGGGGTTTAAGCCGCGGAGCGTTCAGCTTTGAGGGGCGGGGAGCCTTAGCGGGGCTGAGGGCTCGGCGGCTGTGCGTAGCGACAGTGGAACGCCTGCTGAGGAGTGGAAGCATGGAACGCAGCAGCAGGCGTTTGGCTGGAGCGATGGGCCTGAAGGGAGTGGAATAGGGCGGCTGTGCAACGAGTAAGAAAGAATCTCCCCCCTACTCAGCTAAGGGCAATCTTTACATACGGACTGATCTTGACAAAAGCACCAAGCTTAAGAAAGAAGAGGAGCCCTGCGGCTCCCCTTCTGAAGAAGGCACCCCTTAGTCAAGGTCGTTGAGGCTGCGCACCGGAATAGGATCGGTGAGAGGCGTTATGTCGAACGCTGGATCCAAGATGATGAGATGGTAACCCCACCTGAGCAGATCTGCCACCTTTGTTTTGGGCCAGGAGTAGACCAGCCAGCTAATTCGGTCGAAGCTGGCCAGGAAGAGGACCTCGTCCTTGAGCCTTTTGTTTCTTTTGATCTTGTTCCAGTAATTGGGAACAAATTCGGTGTAGACCCTTCCAATGCTACGCTGCTGCTCTGGGTCAATGTAAAAGGACAGCTGATTCTTTTCCCTGTTTCCATTCGTTAGATTTTCCATGGTGGTAAGGTTTGGTGAGACATTTGTTTATCGATGCGGCGCTTCCATGGGTGAGAGGGACTAAAGCAAGGGAAGGACCTAAAAAAGTCAGGAGGGTTCCCTCCGGGAGACCTTACTTTTTTTGGGACTGTACTTGCGCTGTCCCGAGCATCCCATACCTTGCAGCAACGATAGAGAAATGTCTGGTTCGGGTTAGCAGCGGCGGTGGAGCCACGCGGGCGAGGATGGAGGGGTTTGTCTAAGCTCTTTTTTGTGGCCACCTCAGCTGGACCAAGGACAGCGGGGTTAATTCACAAAAAAAGCGAGCCCCGAGAGCCGTGCCGAAGGTCGCCCCCAAATTAAAAGCGGGATGAATTTAACTTTAGCTTGAGCTTTAGGAGAAGATAACAGCCGCCTTAGTAACCCTAAACCTGGTGAGGCTGCTGTTTTTTGGTTGCTTTTGGGGAAATCCGGTTCGGAAGAGAAAAATTACCGGCGAGTGGTGTTAGCTGGAGGAGAATCACCCCCTTTTTCTTGGGGTTGTGCAACAGCTACTGTTGTTGGCAGTAGTTTATTCTTTTTTATAATATTCAATCAGGTCCTTTTCAAACTGTGTACTATCAAACCACTTTGAATAGTTGTAACTTTGATATTCCTTAATTTCTCCTGTTTTCTTGTCTTTACGAGTTTTAGTATTTGCGTACGAGTCTTGAAACGATTTGAGGAAGTTTTCCCAGCCCTCATTAAGTGTTTTGTAATCCTGTTCAATATTCATCTCATAATCTTCAATGTTTTCCGGCTTAAACAGTATTGTCATTGCTCTTACTTTCGCATAAGTGCTTAAATCAACTCTTTGGTTTGGGTGTTTAAGCTTGCTTATTTTTTTAAAACAAAGAAAACCGTAATAGCTATTATCTAAAGATGTTTTGTCTGTCAGCTCCTCAAAACTAAGATCTTGCCTAATAAACAATTTCTTCTCTCTGGCTTTTGTAACTTTCCCATTAGAGCAATAGAACATTCTGAAGAACAAATTTCTTTCTAGAATACTCTTAGCAGGGATATATCCATTAAAAACTCCATCCGCAAATTCACCTCTCTTTCTTTCATAAAGCAACCCGTAATTATCGAAAAGCCACTTTTGAATTTTTACTTGTAACTCATCATTAGATATTTTATCTGCATTAATTACAGGAGTTTGCTGGTTTGTCGCGTTTGAAATATTTTTTATTAAATCTACTTTGTTTTCATGGTTGCTATTTTCAAGGAGTGTTATAATCTTTACCAAGACCTCTTTGCTTTGAAAAACTTTTTCAACCTCATTCCCTATGTTTTCCTCATATATTCGGCTTAACGTATATGAAGTTTGTCCGCCATTAATTATTTGTGGGTTCTTTACAATCAACTGGGCTTTGTTCTTTTGACCAATTCTCTCATTGATGTAAGTTTCATCAGATAACATTGTTACACCATTATTATAAAGAGCAAACTCATTCGTGGTGTTCTCAATTATAGTTTCTTTAATTGCCGTATTTACTTTTTTGCCCTCATGTCCAAGATAACTTCTAGGATTGTATTTTAATATTGAGTTCTTATACTTGTACATGATTCGTCCAAGTTCGATTGTTGGAACAAATAACACCGTAATTTCACATTCCCCCTTTTCTGTGAGAACGGTATAACTAATCTTACTTCCAGCATTCTTATTGCTTAGATCAATATTTATACTCAAGTCAGATGCTTGGTAATAAGTCCCAGTGATTACAGGAAAAACCAAATCCTCATAACAACGGCTAAAATCAAAAACAGAAGAAGAAAATCCTCCAGTCAATTTTCTTAGATCACTAGTTTTTACATCTTTTAGATTTGCCAGAATTATTACTTGGTAAGAATATCTTGCTATATCGTCTATTGATGATATTTCCCTTTGCAGTTGTTTTATTTTTCCACTGTATTCGTTACCCTCTTCATCAGTCGATTCACCATCTAATATTCGATTAACATCCATCACTAAGATTTCAGACAAATCAATTTGCTTACTTTCAAAGTTTTTGTCGTTTGTTCGAAATTTGGATTGTATAAAGTATATAGTCTTAGTATCAGAATGGATATAATATCCATCTATTCCTCCGTCATATGAACCGTCAGTAATAAAATGTTCTCTTTCTGTGAAATCAAGAAGTCCAAATTTGACTTTTAGATAAAGATGAATAAATGCTCTTGCCCTTGATTGGTTTTGTTTTTCAATATCTGCGTTTTTAGGATACTTTTTATTCATAGAAGAGGGAGCTTCCTTAACTATTGTATCCAGAATATTTATCAGGGTTTGATATTTTTTCATTCTTTAAAATTACTGCCAACGTTCAGTCTGTGCGGAAAGCTCCGCGAATAAAGCTGTTGAATTCTCTTCACTTTAACAATAGGGTTTTGTAAATTTAGGCATGCACCACCTGACAGGCCAAGACACGAGTCAGACTTTTTCAACTAGTCTGGAGGCATCCATTTCAGCTGAGAACCCCGTGCGGCTTATCGATGCTTTTGTAGATGCACAGCCCCTTTTTGGATATCCATTTTAAGGATGTGATTTCTAAAGCAACAGAAAGATCAGCCTTAAATCCTTCCCTCCTTTGAAGCTTTCCCCTAGAACAAAATAGGACATCATTATCTTTTAGTCACCATCTAAGCCCAAAAATCAACTGATCCATATCCTGCTATAGGCCCTAAAAGTAGCACGCCCGCTCTAGCTCAGTCCTGAAATTCAATATTTGTTAGCCATATGCTTCAATTGTGTTGTAACATTATTAAGAAGAGCTAGCCAAGGTTCAATGTCGGAATCAATCATGTCTAAAATACCTATGATAAATCCATGAACAGCCACCGCTTCTGAACAATCAAACCCCGTTCCGTTAAAACATATGGGTTCATTATGATTGATACGATTACGGAACTGGCGGATGTTGTAAAGCTGATTATATATGTTAGAACGAGAAATTTGAGAAGTGTTATTTACAAAAATTCTTCTTGGAAGGCCGTTAAGAACTTTGAAGCATTTTAGGTCAAAGAAATTGGTCCAAAATCCCAGCATAACCTCAGCAACAATTTTAGATGAATTAGGAATACCCTTGTTTCTGAGAATGCTTTTTTCAGCCTTCAGAACCTCCTGCTGCATGTATTTGTCACCCAGTCCGGGATCATTCATAAATCCATACTTTTCATTAATAATCCAATCAGGATCATTAAAAGCAGCAGTCAATAAGTCGTTGAGAGCATTTCGTAGCACTACTTCAAAAACACCTAAAAGAGGATGAAATGCTTGAGCCAATTTTAAATTGTCCAAGTACAGTTCAGTGGCTAACGTGTAATTCAAGGCTTTAGAACCTTTTCCAGCTGTGGCAATAAGGTAGCGGGTAACTCTGGGAGAAGAAAATAGAGCTTGTAATTTATTGTAATTCATTGGCCTGTAACAAATAATAAAATAAATCCATATATGGAACAATATCTCCGAAAAAACCGTAATATTGTAGTGTAATGCTTGGTAAAGCCTCTCCCCTTGCGGGACGTAACCAAGTCTAAGGAATAAAAGCCTCTCTTCGAGAGGCTTTTGATTTTTAAGGCGTTCCTGCCTAAGCATGTCACACCTATAAACAGACCCTGATGTGAGATTTGGTTGCAACAGCCGACTCCTTACCTTAAGGCATCCTCAATCTGTGAAGCGACCAGGGTATCATCAATCTCTTCCAGATAAACAGCTGTTTGGAGCTCCGTTTCATGCCCTAAGGCCCCCTGGATAATGCCTACATCCACTTTCTTACTCCGCAGGTTGCTGGCAAAGGAATGACGGGCCACATAAGAAGTCAGGTGCTTGTTCAGGCCGATCTTTTCCGCCATGATCCTTAGATCTTCGTTCAGGTCCTTCAGCGCACTGTCGATGCGCACATCGATCTTTTTGGGCGTATCATGCTGCTTCATCAGAATTGGAAAGAGGTAGTCTCCATCACTTTGCAGGGGGTACTCCCTGAACAGCTGAATGATCGCATAGGCCTTTGAATGCAGCTTGAAGTTGTAGGCCCGCTTATTCTTGGAGCGTACGTATGAAAGCTCATCACCACGCAGGTGCACCTTATCCTTGAGCTGGGCCAGGTCAATAAAGTTAATGCCCCTGGCATAGTAGCTGAACAGGAAGTACTGCTGCGAGCGGTACAGTCGACTCCCCAGCTCAAACTGCAGATTCTCAATCGCCTGGATATACTCAAAATTGATGGCGCGTTTGGAGGTCTTAAACTTCCGATACACCTTAAACTTGATGTATTTGGAAGGATGCAGTTCTTTAGCGGCAATGCCTTCTTCGACTGCTAGGTTCCAGAGGCGGTAGAAGGTGCGTAGATAGTGGCTAATGCTGCTTTCTTTTGGCACGTTCTGGAGAAGATACTTTTCCAGCTGCTCACAATCGCTTTTGGAAAAGGTCCCGAACACCTTGTCCTTACCACCTAGGAAGTTGCTGAGCATGGCTTTACAGTGCCTGAACACATTGGCATACCCGATCCGACCTTCCTTCTCCAGGTCAGCTATTACCTTATCAAAGAACTCCAGTATTTTACGGACACTTTGGTTGCGGGTCTTTTGCAGCTTTTGCTTAAGTTCGGCGGGAGTCAGGGAGGTATGTGCTTTACGGGCCAGCCTCAGTTCGAAGTCTGCTTCTTCCTTTAACCGGACGATCTCCTTGACGATTTCTTTGAACCTGGGATGAGCAGGCAGAGGCATCTCGTTGGCTTCATCCCAGTGCTCCGGCAGGGAGCTATAGCCAAGGCCAATGTACTTGACATCTTTATACGCGGTCAGGCGAAGCCGGATCTCATGCTCGCCGTTCGCCGTTTTCTTGTAGGTCCACAGAAGGGCTTTGATGATCATTTCCATAGACCTAAGATACGGAAAAAAAGCGTGCTTAGGTAAAACTAAGGTAAAACTACAGCTTGGTTTATATTGACTTTATTTGAGAAAGGGTGCAAGTGAAAAATGCCACTTCAAGCAAATAAGCATATATTTTGTGGCTGTTTGGGTAAAACTAAAATTACCAAAATCTTGCATGGCATGCAAGAGGTCATCGGTTCGACTCCGATATTCTCCACCAAAACCCGACAGACACCTGTCGGGTTTTTTTGTTTATCTACCATGTACTATACCTATATCGTCTTCTCTGAAAAACTAGACAAGTTTTATGTTGGCGCTACAGAAGACTTACATCGCCGCATGGAAGAGCACAACACTGGCCGAAGCCCTTACACAAAAACCGGATCCCCATGGCAGCTGGTTTGGTCCAGAGAGTTCAAAATCCGTTCGGAGGCCCTGGCTGAAGAAAGGAGAATTAAAGGGAAGAAAAGCAGGAAATATATTGAATGGCTAATTGACTCAGCGGGCAAGGCGATATAGTCCAAAGCATCCCGAATGCTTTCGGGAAGGTCATCGCCGCCCAAACGTGCGGTAGGAAAAGTCATCCTAACGTGCCAGATAGGTAGTGGTGTAGGTATACGTACCGCTAAAGGTAATACCTTGGCTAGCATACAGATCCAGCAGGTCCTGGCTGAAAAAATCAGTAATGGGCATACTGCGGGTAATGACCAGCCGATCATCGGTCAACTCCAGCACCTCAAAGGTGGCTTCATTGCTAATGGAGCCGTAATTTCCGTTGGGATCGATGTTCATGCCCCCTGCATTCTCACCAATAAAGGTTATTTCGGTAACGGCTGCATCAGATCTCCAGCGCATCTGCTGAGACTCATCCTGCTGTTTTCCGCAAAAGCCCGGCAGGTAAGTAAGGGCAAAATTACCATCGGCCAGAAAGCGTGCTGTAATGGCCGACTCGCAGCGGTCCATAAAGCCCGTATGGATCTGCTCCTGTTGCACGGGTACTTGTCCATTAGGCGTAGTCATAACATAGTCGGTTTCCACAACCACCTGCTCGCCCCCCCAATCGGCCGCCATCAGGCGCTGCTTCTGTTCACTAATGGGGTCGGGATCGTTCTCCTTTTGACAGGCCATGGTGGCCAGCAGCACAAGAGCTGCCAGCAGGGTAGATAGTTTTTGCATGCGTAGAGAGAAATAGATAAACAATACTTGTATGTAGCTCAAAACTAAAAAAACCTGCAGGTGTTGCAGGTTTTTTTTAGTTTTTATTTCACCACCTTGATGGTTACCCGTCGGTTCTGGCGTCGGCCCTCGGCTGTTTCATTCGAGGCTACCGGCTCCAGCTCGCCCTTGCCGTCGGTCTTGACCCGCTCTCGGGCCAGGCCGGCCTTCAGCAGAAAATCTTCGGCTGACTGCGCCCGGTTGATGGAAAGACGCTTGTTGTAGGCCTCGGTACCGATGGCATCGGTATGGCCGGTAAGGGTTACCCGCACATCGCCTACGGTGTATTTCTGGAAGAGCTCCCGCAGCTTGGTATGGGCCTCAGGGGATAGCTCATAGGAATCGAAGGCAAAGTAAATGCTCACCGTAAGAGGATACACATCTTCTACTACAATGGCTTCCTTGCGGCTGTCGCTCAGGTCGGCCATGCTGTTGTCCTCGTCGGTTGGTTTCATGGCCTCCAGTTCTTCTTCCGTCATCTCTTCAAACACAATGGGCACCTGGTTGGGGTCTTTTTCGGGCACGGCAGGACTCAGGCGGGTCTGGTAAATATCGGACATACCACCCTGCCGGTTACTTACAAAAAAGGCAGTGCTATCGGGGTAAATAACAAAGGCGGCATCGAAGCCCTTGGAGTTTACCGAGCGGCCCAGGTTTACCGGACGGCTCCAGTTGGTCCAGCTTTCGTCCTGGCGGGTGCTCATGAAAATGTCGGCATCGCCATGGCCGCCATGGCCGTTGCTGGAGAAGTAGAGGGTTTGCTTATCGGCCGTCAGGAAGGGGAATGACTCAAAACCGCCGGTGTTGATCTTGGTGCCCATGTTCTGCAGCTCAGTCCAACGGCCGTTCTCGCCTTTGGTCGAAATATAGAGATCTTCATCGCCGGGCTGGCCCTTGCGCTGCATACTTACAATAAGTACCTCTTCATCCGGACTGATGTAGGCATTGTAGAAGAATCCCTCCTTCTTGAGCCGGGGAATGGCAAAGTCCTGCGGATAGCCCCAGCGGTTGTTCGTATACTCGGCAAAGCTGATGCCGGTCTTGTAGCTGCCGCTGCCGCCATAATTATTGAGCAGGTACATGCGGTTACCTTCCTGCCCAAAGCCTAAAATGGCATTGTTGCCCTTGTTGTTAAGGCCCAGCAGGGTGTTCTTGGGCTCCTGCCAGCTGCCATCGTCATTGCGGCGGGCGTACCAGATATCATGTCCGCTTACCTTTCCGCCCGTATTATCGGGATGCAGCACCCGCACAAAGTAGAGGGTTTTGCCATCGGCTGAGAGCAGCGGAAGGCTTTCTTCCATCTCGGAGTTGATGGCATCCGGCAGGCGCTTGGGCACATCAAAAAGGGGGGCCTCCTGTTGTGCCAGGGCAGGAAGGCCCAGGGCTGCCAGCAGGCAAAGTTGCAGGAGAGTGAGGAGTTGTATCTTCTTCATTACCAATTACCAAAAATAACTATTTGCCTTATATCCCTTTCTGAAGAACCGGTAGCCCAGCACCAGCTCGTGGTTGCCGTTATGAGCCGCATCAAACTCGTAGATGTTTTGCTCATAGGAGTAGCCCAGGCTCAGGTGATCGCCCAGTAAAAAGCCCATCATAAGGCCATAGGCTTCTTTGTTGCGGTAGGAAATGCCCGCCCAAAGCAGTTCATTGTAGCGCACTTTCACATTGCCGTACACGGCGGCTTCCATGAGCCGGTCATACTGCACCAGAATGCTGGGCTGCAGGCGCAGCGAGTGGCTTAGCGGTAGCTGGTAGCCGGCATTGATGGTATGCTCTACGTAGTTGATCTGGTCTTCAAACCCCTCATCGGTGGTGTTTTTGAGAAAGGCCATGCGCGTGCTGCTGTAGCCTGCATAGAAATTCTCGCCATACAGGGCCAGTCCCACATTGATGGTGGCCTGCCGTTTGCGCACGCCGCTTTGCATCAGGTCCTGGTAAATGAGGTCCTGCTGCTGGCGCACTTTGTAGCCCCCTGGGGTCAGGTAGGTGCTCAGGTAGGCCAGGCCGGCGCCGGCCGATACGTTGATCTTGCGGCTCAGCGGCATGTGGTAGGAATAGGTGATCTGTCCCTGATCATCCGTAGTGACCGAGTTGCCGATATAGCCGTAGTACAGGCCAAGGCCATGGCGGGCATTCAGCTTGCGGTATTCCCGGTCGGTGAGGTTTTCCATATAGGCCTCGGGCCGGCTGATGCGAATGGCATTCAGGCGCAGATCGGGCTTATAGAAACTACCATTGAGGCTTACAAAGCCCTGCTGGGGTGCATAGGAAGAGCCCGCCCACAGCTTGCGGTAGCCCACATTGGCCTGCCAGTATTTTTCAATACCGGTAAAGGCCGGGTTAAGCGCCTGGGGGTTCTGAAAGAACTGCGTTAGCTCGTACTGCTGCTGGGCGCTTGCATAGCCCGCGCCGGCAAAGAGCATCACAAAGAGGAGGTATATCTTTTTCATAGGAGTAATCAGGTAACTATCGGGCTATGGTTATGTGGCCTGTCCGCTTCTCCTTACCGTCGTTCAGCAGGATCTGGTAAGTATAGGTACCATCGGGCAGGGCGGTTCCGTTAAAGGTGCCGTCCCACTCCCGGCTGGGGCCATACTGGCGGGAACTGAACACCACACGGCCGCGCAGGTCAAATATCCGGATCTCGTGGTTGCGGAATTCTTCCAGCCCCAGGATGTTCCAGCTGTCGTTGAGGCCATCGCCATTGGGGGTGATCAGGGTTGGGATATCGGGCAGGTCCTGCAGGCCTACACGGATCACCGACCTGGCAGTGGTAGAAAGTTCGCCATCGCTTACCTGTACCACTACGGTATCTTCGCCATAGGCATTTGGCTGCAGGCTCCACTCGATGCGCCAGGCGCCGGCTCCTTCGTTGATCAGCTCAAAGCTGCTGATCAGGCTGGTGCCCCCTACTACATGGGCTTGCACGGTCAGCTCTTCTGCCGGAGTTTCCTCATCGCTAACGGTGAAGGTAAGCGGCTCCAGGGCCTGGTTGATAAAGGTCTCGGTTTCCTCGCGCAGGTCGTGGATCTGAGGGGGATCGTTCACCTCGATCACATACACCATAAAGGTTCTGGTGAGGGACACCTGGCCGTCGGTTACGGTTACGGTTATGCTGTATTCGCCGATATCTTCATGCGAGGGGGTACCTTCCAGCAGGCCGGAGAGTCCGTTGTCGTCTACATCCTGCAGGAACCAGGCGGGCATGTTCTCAAAGGTGTACTGGAGCACATCGCCGTCGGCATCCGTAAAGTAGTCGTTCAGGTCCAGGGTAGCCAGCTCATCTTCCAGGTAGGTAAACGGACCCAGCTCGTCTCCCCCGCCTCCGCCACCAGGGCCGCCGGGACCATCATTAACCGGCTGCACAATCACTTTGAAGGGAATGGCGGCCGAGTAATCGGTACCATCAAAGGCCCGGATGCTGAACTCCATCTCACCCACCGCATCGGCCACGGCGGTAGCGGTAAAGGTACCCCCACTAAAGCTCAGGTTAATGAAGCTGGCAGAAGCCGGATCGGGTGTTACTTCATAGGTAATGGTCTCAACCCCTTCATTGGCCGGCCGGCCGCCAGCACCACCGAGCGCGTAGGTGCGCCGGTGAAATCTTCCTGGTGTACCCAGGGCGACTGGATGCTGATGGAGGGCGCATCGTTTACCGGGGTTACAATTACCTTAAACTCAAGGGGAGCCGAGTAATCGGTGCCATCAAAGGCGCGGATGCTAAGGGTAGCCTCACCCACGGCATCGGGTACCGCCGTAGCGGTAAAGGTACCGTTGCTGAAGCTCAGGTTGATAAAGCTCAGACTGGATGGCGCAGGCGTTACTTCCCAGCTCAGGGTCTCATCGGCTTCATCGGCCGGAGGAGGCGCAATGCTTACCGAGCGCGTAGGTGCGCCGGTGAAATCTTCCTGATGCGTCCAGGGCGACTGGATGCTAATGGAAGGCGCATCGTTTACCGGCAGAATCTGTACAGTAAAGGTCTGGGTGGCAATGGCATGTTCGCTGCTGCCGTCATTGGCCGTAACGGTAAAGGTGAAGGGGGTCGGTTGTATCTTGTCTTTTACCGACTTCAGTACAATTTCGCCACTTACCGGATCAATGGTGATGTTTACCCAGTCTACTGAGGCAGGGCTCAGGCTAAAGCGGATACCGGACAGGGGCGAGTCGGGGTCCTGCAGGTTCAGGATGTTGATCACCACATCATCGGCAAAATCTTCGTAACGCACTATTTCGGTCTGGCTCAGCGAGAAGCTGGGGGCATCGTTCACTCCGCCTACGGTTACCACCAGGTCTACTGCAGGGCTCTCGGCAGCGCTGCCATTGGAAGCTTCCTGGCTGCCTGCCCGGATGCGCAGGGTAAACTGGCCCACAAAGTTAAGCGGTGGCAGCACCTGTATGCCAGCCAGCTGCGCAGGGGTTAGGCGCCATACGCCATTGCCCAGGTCGGTACCGCCGGAGAGTGACGCTCCTACAGGCACATTCTCTACAAGGTAATATTGCAGGCTTTCGGACCCATCCTGGTCTACCAGCTGGGCAGAGAACTCCAGGTCGATCCAGGTATCTTCCGGACCAAAGGCCGGCTCGGTGGTTACCACGGGCGCATCGGCTACGGCCACTACCGTAAGCTGAAACTGGCGGCTAGAGCTCAGGCCGGCCCGGTCGGTGGCCGTAATGGTCACCTGGGTTACCCCATGGCGGTGCAGGCCGGGCGTAATGCGCAGGCTGCGGTTCTGGCCGGTGCCGGAGAGCTGAATGCCGCTGGCAGGTACCAGTACGCCATCTGCTGCGGTAACGCTAACCTGTATTTCCGAAGAAGGGCTCACCTCATCGCTTACGGTAAAGGCAATGGCGCCGGTAGGGGTATCTTCCAGGGTGGTAACATCCCCAACAGCCGAGATGGCCGGGCCGCTGGTATCTACCCAGAAGCGCTCGCTTGGGCCGGCCGCAGGGGCCATGTTGCCCACATTATCAGAAGCGGTGCCGGCGGCAATGCTGATGCTGATGCTGCCGTTGCCGGTAATGTTGGAGAGGGTAACGCGGAATTTATTGCTAGTGCCCTCAACTGGGGTTACTACGATGGTTGCCGCATTGGCCGTACCGGTACGGTTCAGGCTGATATCGGACGCATCCAGTGTAATGGTTTCGGCGGCATAGTAGGTCACTTCATACCACACCGGGCCATTTTGGGTAACCCAAACCGAGGGGTCGCTGATCACAATCCAGGGAGCTTCATCATCGGCTACCGATACCGAGAAGGAGCAGGTGCTTACATTACCGGCTGCATCCCGCACCTCAAAGGTGTTAATGGTGGTACCGGAGGGGAAGAAACTGCCGGAGGGTAAACCTGCTGTTTGGGTAATGGTAAGATCGCCGCTGGCGGTACAGTTATCCGTAGCCGTAATGGGGTCATAGGTTACCTCTGCTCCATTCTGACCGGATACTGCTTCTACCACAATATCTTCAGGGCAGGTAATGGCAGGGCCTGCATTATCTACTACGGTAATGGTAAAGCTGCATAGGGTTACATTGCCTTTGCTGTCTACGATCCTGAACTCATTTACCGTTTCGCCCAGGGGAAACACAGCGCCCGAGGGCAGACCAGCCGTTTGGGTGATGGTAGCGCCGGAGCAGTTGTCGGCATAGGGCACCTCATAGTTCACCACCGCCTGGCAGGCGCCGGCATCCGTTCCCACCTCAAAATCATCCGGACAGCTCACTACCGGAGGCGCATTGTCGATTACGGTGATGGTGGTAGAACAGGTGGTATAGTTAAAGGAACCGTCCCGGATCTCCCAGGTCACTTTGGTAGTTCCTACCGGGTAGCGGCCCGAGGCATTGGCAATGTTGGTATAATCATTTGCCAGGTAAAGGGTACCGCCCAGTTCGCCGGGGGTATTATCGGTATACACCGGCAGGGGTACGGTTACATAAGCATCGCAGGTACCTGAGGCACTGTACACCACAATGGGCTCGGGACAAATGCCTACCGGTGCGGTATTGTCTACTACTACAAAGTTGCTGGGGCCGGCTGCTGCAGCGCTGTTGCCGGCTTCATCGGTTGCCGTTCCGGCTGCAATGCTAAAGGCCAGGGTGCCATCGCCGGTAATACCGTTAATGGTTACAATACGCTGGGTATTGCTGGTGCCGCTTACGGAAACAGTACCCGTGGCAGTGCCGGTGGCAATTAGGGTAATATCGGCCGGAGAAAGGGTAATGGTGACAGGCTCGCTATAGGTAACCACCCAGGTGGCCGGGCCTACCTGCGTAGAGTTGTTGGTAGGGCCTGAAATGGCAATGGTAGGGGCCTGATCATCGAGCAGGTAGGGCTGAAAAAGGTCGGTATTGCTTTCGGCGCCAAGGGGCATCATGCCCAGGGGTACGGATTGTGTGCTTTGAATACTGCTGGTGGCGCTCAGGCCAAGGGTAAGCTTGCCTACGCCTTTGGCATTTTGCAGCTGCACCCGGTAGCTGTTGGCCTCCAGGGCCTCTACCGCACTAATACTTGCCCGGGCACTGCCGGTAAAGCTAAGCGCAAAGTCAGCGGCACCAATTCCCTGCACCGGCTCACTGAAGGTAACGGTAAAGCCAAGTGTTTTGGCATTGGTAGGGCTCTTTTGGGTACGGATAATGGACACCAGCCTGGGCACCGACAGGGTGGTAAAGCTCATTGTCTCGCCATACACAATTCCTGCACTGTTTTCGGCTACCAGGCGGTAGTAGTAGGTTGTGCCCTCCAGCAGGCCATTCACTACCTGGCTAAACGATACTGTAGCTGTACCGGCCGACAGGCTCTGGGCGCCTGGCAGGCTGGCAGCTGATACGGCAGGCAGGGACTGAGAAAGTCCCCACTGAAGGGCATAGGTAGTGGTAGCGCCATTGGCCCATACCCGTCCGCCCAGGTTTGCACTCTTTTCAGTGATGGCCGAAGCGGCAGCCACAGTAAGGCCAGGCAGCTCGGCCACATCCTGTAGACGCACCGTTACGGTTAGGGCTGTGCTTTGTTCTGCCTCCTGCCCCTTTTTGGCCGTAGCCACTATACCAAGGGTAAATACAGGGGTAGCTTCATAATCGAGCGCACTGCTGTTGGCGACCAGAATGTTTCCGCCAGCCTCAAGGCCAAAGGCGCCGCCGGTATTGCCACTAACGATCTCAAAATGCAGGGCTTCATTATCGGCATCAGTAGCAGGCTCAATAACACCTGCCAGGGTACCTGCAGCAGCATTTTCAGGAAGGGAAAATGTGTGATCGGGGATGGAAGGAAGGAGGGCAGGTGCAGCGGCTACGGCCAGCAGCACAGTGGCTACAAGCGCATAACGGGTCCATCCTAACTGTTGAATGGTGCGGTAAAGTAATGTCATAGGTTCAGCTTTGGCTGATGATCAGGGAATAGTACTTGCAAATGTAATAGCTCTATCCAAAAAATAAACACAAATGGGTAAAAAATTTTACCAATTTTATTTAAAATAGGATTTTATTAATTGACGGTGGAGCCACATCATGGGCTTACAGGCTCATCAGAAGGGGGTTATCAGGTACAGCATACAGTATGTGAGAAAAAACACAAAACTGCACAAAATCCCATCCACAAACTAGAATATTCCTTTTGAATATTTGATTTATCTTATGCATACGACTAAACAGGGCGGATGTTTCAGCTATAGCCTCTCTGCCTGGCCTGCTAACGGTACAACTATACCTACCCTTGTTAACCCCCCTTCAGCAGCATCCTGAAGCAGAAGGCCTTACCCGGGATTCAAAGCCTTTTTAGCTAAGAAAAAGGCGGGTACTTTTTGTACTGCTGCTCCGGCTTTTTTTCAGGTACGCAATCCCTGTTTTCGGAAATAGCTGGCCGCCAGCCGGAGTTTGTGATGGGGATATTTTCCTTTCAGACTTTCATACAGGGGCTGCAGGGGGCTGTTAACACCATGGACATAAAAGGCATCGGCCATGGCCTCGCGCTCCTGTTTAGAAAGGTAATGATCAAGCGAGGGCAGCTGCCCCTGTTCGTACAGGGCCGCCAGGTGGGAGTAAACCGTTTCCAGCTGCAGGTTGCGGCGCTCGGCAATGGCCTCGGGCCGCAAGCCCTGCTGCAGCAGGCTCAGCGTTACCAGATGGCTTGCCCCCGGATGGCCGGACCTCGGTTGGCCGGACCCCGGATGGCCGAACCCCGGATGGCCGGACCCCTGCTGCTGCCGGTAGCTCAGGATCTCGTTGATAAAATCCTGCCCGTAGCGCTCCATTTTGGGACGGCTGATACCCCCAATGCGCAGCATGCTTGCTTCGCTGATGGGCTGCTTTTCGGCCATTTCCCGCAGCGTTTTGTCGCTGAAGATGATATAGGGGGGCAGCGCCTCCTCATCGGCCAGGCGCTTGCGCAGGTTGCGTAGCTGCAGAAAGAGAGCCTCGTCCACCCGCTCGGCTTGTTTGGGCTGCGGCTTCACCAGCTGCGGCGGCTGAGCGGCTTTGTACAGCACCACCGGCTGCCCCTCAAACAGCACAGCCCTGCTGCTGTCATTGAGCTTCAATTTACCCCCCTGATCATAGGCAATATCCACCAGGCCGGTATTGAGCAGCTGCTGCAGAAAATTGCGCCAGTCGGCCGCCGATACTTCCCGGCCGGCCCCGTAGGTTTTGATGCGGAACAGACCCTTTTGGCGCACCTCCTCATTATCGGCCCCGCGCAGCACGTCAATAAGCAGGGGCAGCGAAAGCGCCTCGCCAGAGCGGGCAATGGCCGACAGCGCCATCTGCGCATAGCGGGTACCCTCCAGCGACTGGCGGGGGTTCTGGCACACATCGCAGTTCTGGCAATCGGCGCCGGCCTGTTCGCCAAAGTAGGCCAGCAGAATACGCCGGCGGCAGATCTGCGCCTCGGCATACTGCTGCAGCCGCTCCAGCTTGGCCTCCTGCAGGCGGCGGCGCTCGTCAGGTAGGGCCTCCAGCATGCTGCGCTGTTTCATCACATCGGCAAAGGAGTAGAACAGCAGGGTATCGGCCGGGGCACCATCGCGGCCCGCCCGGCCTATCTCCTGCGAGTAGCTCTCGATGTTTTTGGGCAGGTTGTAGTGCAGCACCCAGCGCACATTGCTTTTATCGATGCCCATGCCAAAGGCTATGGTAGCGCACACAATCTGCACATCATCCCGCAAAAAGGCCTCCTGCGTTCGCTGGCGCTGCTGGTGGGGCAGGGCGGCATGGTAGGCCTCGGCCCGGTAGCCGGCATCCTGCAGTTTTTGGGCCAGGGCTTCGCAGGCCTTGCGGCTCAGGCAGTAGATGATGCCCGGCTGAAAGGGGCGCGCCTCCAGAAACTCTACAATGCGCTGCATGCGCTGCTGGGCCGGCAGCACTGTAAGGCTCAGGTTGGGCCGGTCAAAGGAGGCCACAAACACCTGCGGGTTTTGCAGACGCAGCTGTTGCAGGATATCGGTGCGGGTGAGCTTATCGGCCGTGGCGGTAAGGGCAATGATGGGTACTTGCGGGAACTGCTGCTTCAGCAGGCTCAGCTGAGTGTATTCGGGCCGGAAATCATGTCCCCAGAAGCTGATGCAGTGCGCTTCGTCGATGGCAAAGAGGGAGATCTGCAGCTGCCGCAGCAGGGCCATAAAGGCAGGGGTCTGCAATTTTTCGGGCGATACGTAGAGCAGCTTCAACTGACCGCCGGCGGCCTGCCGCTCTACCTCCACCTGTTCCTGCCAGCTTTGGGCGCTGTTAAGGCAGCCGGCCGCAATGCCACTGGCTTTAAGAGCCGAGATCTGATCCTGCATCAGGGCAATAAGGGGGGAGATCACTACGGCGATGCCCGGCAGGTGCAGGGCCGGCACCTGGTAGCAGAGCGATTTGCCGCCCCCTGTGGGCATAAGCACCAGCACATCCTGCCGGTTACCTACGGCTGTTACCACCTCGGCCTGCATGGGCCTGAAGCTGGTATAGCCAAAGTATTTTTTCAGAATCGCATGAAGTGCAGCAGATGCAGCCATAGATTTTCTTCTCCAGATCAATACACCCTTTTTGGTCCCAAGGTTCAGCGGGCGCCAGCCTTTCTATAGCCCCCAAAATTATCATATCTTTTTGAGTATTTTTGCGTTATAGAAGGTACCTGTTACTACCGCCCGGCAGCGAAAGAACCTGATCTTTTTACACCCCCTAAGTGGTGGCAGGCGCCGAAAATAAGAAATAATGGCCTGACAGCCAAAACTTTGCAGCCAGCCCTTAGTTCTAGAAACATACATTCGCCCAGTAAATTTTTTTACCTGTTATGATTGATCTCATACTAGTAGGAATTGCCTACGTCATCATGATATATTTTATGGTGGTTTTAATGAAACAGCGCATAAAGCCCCTGAAAGGGGGGGATGACGATGATGGCGGCATAAGCATTAACAACCTTCCGGACCTGGATGATCTGCCCCCCGGCATTAGCCTGCCCGATGGCAGCCTGCCCCGGCGCAAATTTACCGACGAACCTGAAGGCATACGGCACTGAGCAGGCATGCCCCCTTGCCTGCCCTGCTACTCTCCACGCTCACAAAGGCTAATAGAAAGCATCTTCGAAATGGTGGAGCTGGGCCGGCATGCCTGCCCGGGCTGCCAGCTGTACCGCAATGATATCAAAGCGAACCGCCCCCTTCCAGTCCGTTTTTTCAATATAATACCCGGCAGCCCCTGTAATACGCGCTGCCTTTTTTCGGTCCACGGCCTCCTCGGGATAGCCAAAGGTGGGGTCTCCCCGGCGCGTTTTCACCTCCACAAACAGCAACAGGCGGTCAGAGGCCGCAATCAGGTCGATCTCGGCCCGCCGGAGCCGGTAGTTGCGGGCCAGAATCCGGAAGCCTTTTTGCTCCAGCAGTTCGGCCGCCAGGCTTTCGCCCAATTTTCCGGTAGCTTGCTTATCCTGCAATGGTTTTTCTGTTATTTTTACGAGCACCTATTTTTACAAACTACTTATAACCCGCTTGTGTGATGGACAAGATGAAAAAATTGATCGAGGATTTTTCGAACCAGCTGCGCGATGCCCTCCGCATCGGCAAGGAGGCTTCCATACAGCCGCCCGCCCGCGAGATCCGCAACGTAGTGGTGGCGGGCATGGGCGGATCTGGCATCGGCGGCAGCCTGCTGGCCTCGCTGGTACAGGATCAGCTGCGGGTACCCCTGCTGGTATGCAAGACCTATGATATTCCGGCTTTTGTAAACGAACATACGCTTTTCATTGCTTCTTCCTTTAGCGGCGATACTGAGGAAACCCTTTCTGCCCTGGAGCAGGCCCTGCAGGCCGGCGCCCAGTGCGTAGCCATCACCAGCGGTGGCGCCATTGGCAGCCTGGCCCGCCGCCGGGAGCTTGAGGTGATCTCCATACCCGGCGAAAGCAAGAGCCCTAGGGCCAATATTGGCTATTCGCTGGTGCAGCTGCTCTTTATGCTGCAGTACAAAGGCCTGATTGGTGGTGGCTTTGCGGAAGAAGTAGAGCGCCTGGCCCATGGCCTGGACCAGGAAGAAGAAAGCCTGCGCCTGCGGGCCGAAAAGCTGGCCAATTCCATGAAAGGCTACCTGCCGGTGATTTATGCCGACAGCCGCCTGTACCCCCTGGCAGTGCGCATTCAGCAGCAACTGAACGAAAATGGCAAGCACCTTTGCCATGTACATGAGCTGCCCGAGATGAACCACAACGAGCTGGTAGGCTGGGAGCATCCCGAGCAGGTGCTTACTGATTGCAAGGTGTATTTTCTGCTTTCTTCCTATGATCATCCGCGGGTGCGGGAGCGCTTCCGCATCAGCCGGGAAATCCTGGCCAAAAAGGCCGCCAACGTATCTACCATTGAGGCCAGTGGCCAAAGCCTGCTGGAGCAATGCCTGTACCTGATTCACTTTACCGACTGGATCAGTTACTTCCTGGCCAAGGCCAACGACAAGGACCCCTTTCCGGTACAGGCCATCGATTATCTGAAAAGCGAGCTGGAGAAAGTAAAGTAGGTATGGGGTTTGGGGTATCAGGTATGAGGTGTGGGCGTTGGGTCCCTGCCAAATGATCATTTTCCGACACAGCACTAACAGTGCCAGACTTAATGTATTAAAGCTGAACGGACCTATTGATTCCCCAAAGCCCATACCCCATACCTGATACCCCTACCCCCCTATGAACCACCACATCAATACCACCGTACGCTTTCGGCACCTGGGCCGCATGGATTACCAGCAGGCCTGGGACCTGCAGGAAGAGCTCTTTGCCGGCATTGTGGCCCGCAAGATTGCCAACCGCACCCTACCCCCTGCCGAGCAGCTGCCCACTACCAATTACCTGCTGTTTGTGGAGCATCCGCATGTGTATACGCTGGGCAAGAGCGGCAAGGCCGAGCACCTGCTGCTGGATGAGGCAGGGCTGCAGCAGGCCGATGCCAGCTACTACAAGATCAACCGTGGGGGTGATATTACCTACCATGGCCCGGGTCAGCTGGTAGCCTACCCCCTGCTGGATTTGGAGAATTTCTTTACCGATATTCACAAATACCTGCGCCTGCTGGAAGAAGCCGTTATCCTTACCCTGGCCGAATACGGGCTGGAGGGTGGCCGCATTCCCGGCCTTACCGGCGTGTGGCTGGACTGGGAGAAGCAGGAAAATCCCCGCAAGATCTGTGCCCTGGGGGTAAAAAGCAGCCGCTGGGTTACCATGCACGGCCTGGCCCTGAATGTGAATACCAAGCTGGCCTACTTTGGCAACATCGTGCCCTGCGGCATCGATGATAAGGCTGTAACCTCTCTGCAGCAGGAGCTGGGACGGCCCGTACCCCTGGCTGAGGTAGAAGAGAAGTTAAAACAGCATCTGACCACTTTATTTGGCATGCATATTGTTGAGAAGGAAAACTAAACTATCTTTGATTTCCTTAACCACAATTTCATGCAAAAATTTCTACAACGTGCGCTTGCAGGTTTGTTCCTGCTGGTACTGGTATCTGGTTGTGCTAGTATCGTAAGCAAATCTACCTATCCGGTTACCTTCAATACCTCCCCCAGCGGAGCCGATATCAAGATCACCAACCAGTTTGGTATGGTAATGTACGAGGGGTCTACGCCTACCACCATACCACTTGCCGCCGGCGATGGCTTTTTCCAGAAAGCCCGCTATCAGGTAACCATTTCCATGTTTGGGTATAAATCGCAGACCTTTCCGCTGGAAGCCACCCTGGATGGCTGGTATTTTGGCAACCTGGTATTTGGCGGCCTTATCGGTATGCTGATTGTAGACCCTGCCACCGGCGCCATGTGGAAGCTCCCTACTTCTTACCTTCAGTATAGCCTTAGCCCTTCTGATCAGGCTTCACTTAAGATTATGTCTATCGACGAGCTGCCCGAGCACCTGCGGGATAAGCTGGAACCGCTTAACGAAGAGAGCATCACCAACTAGCCAGCGGTCTACACTAGCCTGGTATCCATTAAAAAGCCCAACTACGAATTCGCAGTTGGGCTTTTTACTTATCCAATATCAGGCGCTCTTTACTTCAGCTCGGCAATTACAGAACGGCCGCCTTTTACTTTATCGCCAATGGCTACTTTTACCTCGGCATCCAGCGGCAGCAGGATGTCTACCCGGGAGCCAAACTTGATAAAGCCAAACTCACCCCCCTGCTCAATGGGCTGCCCTTCCCGGATGTACCACTTGATGCGGCGGGCCAGGGCGCCGGCAATCTGCCGGAAAAGCACCTGCACACCATCCTGCATCTCTACCACCACGGTGGTGCGCTCATTGTCGGTGCTGCTTTTGGGGTGCCAGGCCACCAGGTACTGGCCGGGGTGGTACTTGAAATATTTCACAACCCCCCCTACCGGGCTGCGGTTTACGTGCACATTTACCGGCGACATAAAGATGGAGATCTGCCGGCGGGGCACATTGAAGTACTCCTTATCCACCACTTCTTCAATCACCACCACCTTGCCATCGGCCGGGGCCAGAACGTGCTTATCATGGCTGGTAATGGAAATGCGTGGATTGCGGAAAAACTGCAGAATGAGCAGGTAAAACAAGATGCTCACAATCACAAATACGGTGTGCACCTTTTCCTCGCCGGGCGCCAGGTAAATTACCAGCAGGTTGAGGGCTACCAGGATCAGTAGCAGAAAAAAGAGTAGTTTACGTCCTTCCTTATGTATAGTCATAGCTGCGGTTTTTCGCGGCGCAATATACACCAATCCCCTTAAAATAAAAGTATAAAGGCTGGCCGGCACTTGCATGCATCGACCAGCCTTTAAAGTATATACCGCTTTGTAGGCCTAAAGGTTTAGAAGCCGCCGCGGAATTTGTAGGTCTTGGCTACCTTATCAATGGCCACAATGTAGGCCGCAATCCGCATGGGTACTTTAAACTCCAGAGAGGTCTTGTACACCCGGTCAAAGGCATCTTTCATGATCCGGTCGCTGCGGCGGTTTACGCGCTCGGCGGTCCACTTATACCCCAGGCGGTTTTGCACCCACTCAAAGTAGCTTACGGTTACCCCACCGGCATTGGCCAGGATGTCGGGCACTACCATAATTCCCTTGTCGTTGATCACATTATCGGCCCGGAAGGAGGTAGGGCCGTTGGCGCCTTCCACAATCAGCTTGGCTTTTACGTTCTCTACGTTGCGGATGGTGATCACATCTTCCAGGGCAGCCGGTACCAGCACGTCAACGTCCAGCTCCAGCAGCTCATCGGCATTGCCCAGGCGCTCGCCACCGCCAAAGCCTTCCAGGCTGCCGCGGTTGTTGTTGCGGTACTGGATGGCGGCATTGATGTCGATGCCATTTTCGTTGTAGTAGGCGCCGCTCAGGTCGGAGATGGATACGATCTTAACGCCGCGCTCTTCCAGCAGCAGGGCAGCAAACGAACCTACGTTGCCAAAGCCCTGCACGGCGCAGGTAGCCTGGTAGGGGTTGATCTTCAGTTTTTCCATGGCAGCCAGGGCGCTTACCATTACCCCACGGCCGGTGGCTTCGGTACGGCCCAGCGAGCCGCCCAGTACCAGGGGTTTGCCGGTTACTACGGCATTGGTGGTCTGGCCTACCGAGCGGGAGAATTCGTCCATCAGCCAGGCCATTTCCTGCGGGCCGGTACCCATGTCAGGGGCCGGAATGTCCCGGTCGGGACCAAAGATCTCCAGCAGCTGCTTGGTGTAGGCACGGGTAAGGCGCTCAATCTCGCCGGTAGACATCTGGCGCGGGTTGCAGCGAATACCCCCTTTGGCACCGCCGTAGGGAATGTCTACTACCGCACATTTCCAGGTCATCCAGGCGGCCAGGGCCTTTACCTCATCCAGGTTTACCTGCATATCGTAGCGGATACCCCCTTTGGAGGGGCCCAGGATACTGGAGTGGATCACCCGGTATCCTTCAAATACTTTAATCGTACCGTCGTCCATGGTGACGGGCAGGTTCACAATTACCTGCTTTACCGGCGCCTTCAGTACGTTATACACGGATTCGTCGAGGCCCAGGTGCTGGGCAGCCGTGTCAAACCTCGACATCATTGATTCAAACGGGTTCTCCTTGTCTTTGATCGGAGCTGGTTCGATGTACGCCATAGTATCTGTTGTCTAAAAGCCTTTTTAGTGCAAGTCCCTGGCTATCAGCTAAAAATAGATAGCAGCCGGAATTGCTGCGCAGGCTCAATTATGAGGTAAAATTAGGAAGAAGTACAAGATTAAAAAACACTTTGCCCCAAAGGATTCCATGCAAAAATCTAAAAATTGTTACCTCTGTAGGTACGCACCGGCAGGGGCAGGGTTACCTTTCAAACGTTTGCGATTCGCCTAAAAAAGTGTATTAGAACAAGGCCAGATAGGTTAGGATAAACGGAACCGACAGGAGCAGCCCATCAAATCTGTCCAAAAACCCACCATGCCCCGGAATGGTGGTGCCCGAATCCTTAATGGCAATGCTACGCTTGAAGAGACTTTCTACCAGATCGCCATAGGTAGCCGTTACAATGGCAATGCCGGCCAGGATAAACCACTCCCAGCTGTGCAGGTCATCATAAAAGATGGAAATGACCATGGCCATGAGAAAAGCCGTAGCGGCCCCGCCTATAAAGCCCTCCCATGATTTTTTGGGCGATACCCGCTCAAAGAGCTTGGTCTTGCCAAACTTGGTGCCCGCAAAATAAGCGCCTGTATCACTGGCCCAGATAATGAGCATCAGTCCCAGAATGATCTGGTAGCTGTAGTCGCCCAGAATAAAGACCACCCCATGCAGCAGTGAAAACGGCACCGCCACATAAATAACCCCCAGAAAAGTAAAGGCAATGTTGGTAAAGGGCTTTTTCTCATCCCGCTTATAGAGCTTGATAAAGAAGATGAGCGAGCCCAGCGGAAAGACCAGAAAGTAATATTGCACCGGT
This sequence comes from Cesiribacter andamanensis AMV16, assembly GCF_000348925.1. Classification (GTDB taxonomy): domain Bacteria; phylum Bacteroidota; class Bacteroidia; order Cytophagales; family Cyclobacteriaceae; genus Cesiribacter; species Cesiribacter andamanensis. Next base: position 51,341 of record NZ_AODQ01000010.1, read on the forward strand.
AGCAGCCCCTTTTGTATAAAAAAGGTAATGGTATAGAGCATCAGCCCGGTAAAGGTGCCCCAGAATTTCAGCGGAAAGTGCCCGTCCAGACCCACCAGCTTGTAAAACTCCAGCAGCGTAAAGGCGCAGATCACCGAAAAGACCAGAAAATACGTCCAGGAGCTGAACCAGATGGCAAAGATAATGGCTGCCGCTCCAATCACCCCGGCTATAATACGCTGACGCAGGTTACTGAACCTACTCAAATGAGATATCATCCTGTATAAGTTTAATTGCCTTCAGTACATCGTCGGCCGCCACATGCACTTCATAATGACCAATCTGGTAATTGCTATCCCTTTTATCAACTACTACTGCAGCAATATCGTTATCCTGCAGCACAGCCTTTACTATTTCTGCCCGGTACAGGAGGTCGGTTTTATATACCGGAGCCCAGCCTTTCATTCAACCACCCCTCTGCGAATCACAAAATAGTACCGATACGCCAGGCTGGCACCAATGCCCACCAGCAGAAACAGCAGAATGCTGGTGCCCGAAAGGGATACGGTTTGGGTAGTATCCAGCTCGGTCAGCTCCAGCTGATAGAGGTAGCGCAGCAGCAAGCTAAGCCCATTATTGATAAAATGTGCCATAATGGGCATCAGCAAATTACCCGACCAGTAATAAAGATAACCGAAAAGCGCCCCAAGAAACAAGCGCGGCAGCAAGCCATAGAACTGAAAGTGAAAGAGCGAGAAGATGAGTGCTGTGCCCCAGATGGCCACATGGGCATTGCCAAGTGTGCGCTGTAACAGCGGCTGCATCAGCCCCCGGAAGAAGAGCTCCTCCCCCAGGGCCGGCAGCAGCGCTATGATCAGCAGGGCGGCCACAAAGTGCAGGGCCGAGGGAAAAGTGGTCAGGTACAGGGTAAGCCGCTGCAGGTAGGCTTCTTTTTGCTGGGCCCAGCTCTCAAAGGTCTTAAAGGTTTCGGGCAGCACCAGGTTAGCATTCCACTCAATGAGCAGCGAATTGGCCATCATAAAGGCCAGTGTACTCAGCAGCAGCAGCAGCAGCGGAATTATTGCCCAGCCCCTTTTGTTGATAAGGGTTGTCAGGCGCTCGCTCTCGTAGTGGTACACATACACGAGCGGCCCTGCCAGAAAGCCCCCCACGGCGGAGAAGAACTGGAGAATGTACAGGATCGGACGGGCGTAGGGGTGCGAAAGGCTGCCGGCAAGCTGGGTGGTCTCTTCAAAACCGGTTCCAAACAGCGCCATGCACAGCAGCACGGCCAGGAACTGGCCCACAAAGAGGCCAATGAAAAAATAGATAAGTAGCAAGAGGAGCGAGCGCCCTGCAGGCTGTGCCGTCCTTTTATCTTGCGCCAGTTGCCGAAAAACCATAATTAAGGCATAAATTTACGCTAAAATACGGATTAACAAATTGGTACGGATAGGAAACCTGGAGCTGGGCGATTTTCCGCTCTTGCTGGCCCCCATGGAAGATGTAAGCGACCCCCCTTTCCGGGCGGTGTGCAAGGCCAATGGGGCTGATCTGATGTATACGGAGTTTATTGCGGCCGAAGGCCTGATCCGCCATGCCGATAAGTCGGTGCAGAAGCTGGACATCTACGACTATGAGCGGCCCATCGGCATCCAGATCTTCGGGGCCGAGATAGAGCCCATGCGCGAGGCCGCTGCCATAGCCGAAGCGGCCAATCCGGAGCTCATCGACATCAACTATGGCTGCCCGGTAAAAAAGGTGGCCTGTAAGGGTGCCGGCGCGGGCATTTTGCTGGACATTCCCAAAATGCAGGCCATGACGGCCGAGATTGTAAAACGGGTAAACCTGCCCGTAACGGTTAAGACCCGCCTGGGCTGGGACCACGATACCATTAAGATTGTTGAAGTGGCCAAGCGCCTACAGGATGCCGGCATACAGGCCCTCACCATCCATGGCCGTACCCGCCAGCAGATGTACAAGGGCGAGGCCGACTGGAGCTGGATTGCCGAGGTAAAGAACCATCCTGATATTCGGATACCCATTTTTGGCAATGGCGATATTGACTCGCCCCAAAAAGCAGTGGACTACTGGAAGCGCTTTGGCACCGATGGGGTGATGATTGGCCGGGCGGCCATTGGCTACCCCTGGATCTTCCGGGAAATTAAGCATTACATCGCTACCGGTGAGCTGCTGCCCCCACCCGGCCTGCAGGAGCGTGTGGATACGGTAAAAGAGCACCTGCGCTTCTCGGTAGAATGGAAAGGCGAAAAGCAGGGCATTTGCGAAATGCGCACCCATTATACCAATTACTTCCGGGGCATCCCCAATTTTAAACCCTACCGGGTGCGGCTGGTCACTTCCGAATCGTACGAGGAGATCCGCACGACCCTGGACGAGATTTCTTCCGTTTTTTCAGATGCCTACAGCCTTGCCTAAGGGCAGCCGGGCAGGGGAAACTCCTTTGGAGCATCTGCCTGCCGCTACCCCCTCCGGTGCCACCCCTGGCCGTACCAAGTCGGAGCGGCTCAGTGCAGCCCGCTCCAACCCAAAGATCATGGCCTGGTTCCTGCTGATTCTGCTGGCCATTATCTGGGGTAATTCCTTTATCCTGATCAAGAAGGGCCTGCTGGCCTATAGTGCCGGCGAGGTGGGCGCCCTGCGCATCCTATCGGCAGGCCTGGCCCTGCTGCCCATAGCGCTGCGGCATGTGGGCAAGCTGGAGGCACGCCACCGGGGGCTGCTGCTGGTCATTGGCCTGGTAGGTTCCTTTATTCCGGCCTTTTTGTTTGCCAAGGCGCAAACGCAGCTTTCCTCCAGCGTAACGGGCATTCTCAATGCGCTTACCCCCCTGTTTGTAGTGCTCATTGGGGCGCTCTTTTTCGGGCATCGCTTTACCCGCCGCAATGCCATAGGACTGGCCATCAGCTTTGTAGGCTCCATTGTGCTGGCGCTGGCCCGGGCCGGGGGAGATCTGGGCGCCATCAACTACTATGCCGGCCTGGTGATCCTGGCTACGCTCTGCTATGGGCTCAACCTCAACATCATTAAGGCCTACCTGGGCAGCCTGAAGCCGGTGGTCATTACCTCGGTCTCCTTAGCGCTGGTGATGCCTGCTGCGCTGGTGTACCTGCTGGGTTTTACCAACTTTACCACCCATCTGCAGACGCAGCCAACCGCCGGCTGGTCGCTGCTGGCCGTGGTTACCCTGGGGGTAGTGGGCACCGCCATTGCACTTATTCTTTTTAACAAGCTTGTGCAGATGACCACCCCCATGTTTACCTCTTTTACCACCTACCTGATACCGGTAGTGGCTGTAATTGTAGGGGTGCTGGATGGCGAGCTGCTGCTGCCCATGCACTTTGTGGGCATGGCGGCCGTAATTGCCGGGGTGTACATTGCCAATCAGAAACCAAAACAGCCCGGAGCCTAAACCCGGAACTGCCTGCCTGCGTACCTGCTCTAGATCCTATACTATATATACGTATTATGGCACAAGAGCCGGTGCGCATCGCTGTCTTTGACCTCAACCAGACGGTCTACACCAAATCATCCAAAGACGAATTTTTTAAGTTTGTTTGCTATAAGCGCAATTACAAGCTGCTCAACATCTTTCAGATTGGCCTGTTCTATGGCCTTAAAAAGCTAAAGCTGCTGAACCAGACCTCTTTTAAAGAGAATTTCTTCAACTACCTGGATAAGTTACCCCCTGAGCAGGTGAAAGAATACGCCCGGCAGTTCTGGAGCATTGAGTGGCCAGAGCAGTTCAACAAACAGCTGCTGGACCGCATTGAGGAGCTAAAATCCGAAGGGGTGCAGATCTGTTTCAGCACCGGCGGCTTTGATGTGTATGTAGCCCCCCTCTTTGAGCACTACCTGAAGGTAGATGCCTGGATGGCAACTCAGACCCGCTATGTCGGAAAAACCTATAAAATAAATGGGAAAGCCCTGAAGGAGGAGGAGAAGACCCGCCGCCTGGATGAACACTGGGGAAAGGGTGCCTACACCATTGTGGAGGCCTATTCCGATGCGGTTGAAGATTTTTTTGACTGCACCCAGCGTCCCTACCTGATGAAAAAAGGCAAGCCCGTTCCCTATAAAAAGGAAAAGCAGCAGGCCCGCTCCCAGAAACAATAACCCAGCCTGCAGATCATAGCCCATGTAGGAAAATTAGCTTTTATTTATTTGGATTAATTCTAAACAGACTCTAGCTTTGCCAGCAGTTATTTAAAATCAATCTAAATAAGTAATGCGTTTCTCCCTAACCCGTCCCCTATTTTTTGCCCTGGCAGCAGGCAGCTTTTTGATTTCCTGCACCGATGATGAGCCCCTGGCCCCCAGCCTGCCCGACACCTACAATTTCAGCAATGTAGACTATAGCGGCCAGCAGCAGCGCATCCAGATGCTGGACATGCTCATTGCCGAAGTGCGCAAGGCCAACGATGGCCAAACGGTTGTTCCGGCCAGTGACCTGATTGCCATTTATGAAAACCACAACCAGCTGCTGGGCACCAGCAAAAAGCTGGAAGACAAAACACACCCCTCTGCTAAAACCGCCATTTACGAGTACTTCAATATGGTGGGCGAGCTTAGCGGCAATCCCAACAATGTAGTAGGCGGTTACCTGGTAACGCCTGAAGGACTTGAGCCCGCCCAGATGATTGCCAAAGGCCTGATGGGCTCCCTGCTCTACTGGCAGGCGGTAGGCACCGAAGGTTACCTGGGCCAGGCCAAAATGAATGTTGACAACACCACTGTAACCGAAGGGCAGGGCACTGCCATGCAGCACCACTGGGATGAAGCCTTTGGCTACTTTGGCGTACCCAAAGATTTTCCGGCCAATGATGGAACCGCTGCCGGCGCCACCGGCGAAAATAAAGCCTGGTTCTGGGGCAGCTACAGCAACCAGCGTGCTGCTGTGGTGGATGTGCGCCAGGAGATGATGGATGCGTTTATCAAAGGCCGCGCCGCCATTGACCGCAAAGATATGGCCGCCCGGGACGAAGCCATTGCCACCATCCGGCAAAACTGGGATCTGCTGGTAGCCGCCAATGTGGGGCATTATATCAACAAAGCCATTGAGTTCTACGGCAACAGCAACGAAACCGGCCGCTACTACCACAACTGGTCCGAAGGCAAAGCCTTTGCCCAGGCGCTGCCCTACAATCCCGATGCCAGGATCACTGCCACCCAATACGGACAGCTGCAGAACCTGATCGGTACCAATCCGCAAACGGCCACCCTGGCCAACCTGCAGGAAGCTGCCCTCTTGCTGCAGCAGGCATATGGCTTTACCAATGACCAAATGGAACGCCTGTAAGGCACACAATCCCCTTTTTATAAGCGCCGGCTTTGCTGCCGGCGCTTTTTAAGCTACCCCCCTTATGATCAACAAGCTACTACCCCTACCCCTTCTGCTGCTGCTTCTGCTGGCAGTAGCCTGCAAGGATGATACCGGAGAAACCCAGCGGGTGGACTTTGATGAGGCCGCCATGCTGGACAATTACGGAAGCAACATCCTGCTGCCGGGCTATGCCTTTTTGCAGCAAAAAACCCAGGATCTGCAAAGCCGGGTAGCCGACTTTACCGCCGCACCAACTGAAGCCAGCCTGCTGGCGGTGCAGCAGGCACATCAGCAAGCCTGGCTGGCCTGGCAGGGGATAAACCTGTATGAATTTGGCCCGGCCGAGCAGCTTAACCTGCGCCGCAACATCAGTACCTTCCCCACACAGTACCCCAAGATCATCAATGCCGTACAAAGCGGCAGCTGGGATGTAAACGGTCTCTATGCCAACGACATTCGGGGCTTTGCCGCCCTGGACTTCCTGCTGTACTCCGAAAACGGCGATGGGGGAGCGATTCTGGAGCGCTTCACCACCAGCACCCATGCCGCCAACTGGAAGGCTTTTCTGACCGATGTAAGCCAGCACCTGCACGCCCAGACCAGTGAGCTGTATCAGCAGTGGTCGCCCACCGGCGGCAACTACCTGGGAACCTTTATCACCAATACCGGCAACAGTGCCAGCAGCTCCCTAAGCCTGCTGGTAAATCAGCTGGTGCAGGGCTTTGAGCAGATCAAAAACAAAAAGATACGGGAGCCGCTGGGCCTGATGGCCATTGATGGGCAGCCGGTACCCCGTGCGGTAGAGGCCTACTACAGCAGCTATTCCCTGCCCCTGATCCTGGCCAACCTGCAGGCCGTAGAAAATATGGTAGAGGGCACCTATGCCTCCGGCGAAGGGCTAGGCCTGGCCGATTACCTGGAGGCCCACCATGCCGCTGGCAATACGCAAACCAACCTGGCCGAAGAAATTCGGGCGCAGCTGCAGCTTATCAACGCCAAGGTAGCGGCCATACCCGCACCCCTGCACCAGGCGGTGCTCAACCAGCCGCAATTGGTCAATGAGGCCTATACCGAAATGGTAAATCTGATGCCCCTGATCAAAGCCGACCTGCCCTCGGCCCTGAGCGTTCGCATAGAAGACTACGGCGATACCGACGGTGACTAAGCCCCCCATGGGACTACAGCAGCTCCATAGTACCCTCTTAAAACCCACAAGCATAGCCCCACTGGTGATGTTCCGCATCATCTTTGGGGCCATGATGCTTCTGGCCACCCTGCGCTTTATGGCAAGGGGCTGGGTAGAGTTGCTCTATGTGCAGCCCAAATTCTTCTTTCATTACTGGGGATTTTCCTGGGTGCAACACCCCCTTGCGCTGGGCCTGCCCGCCTGGACGGTCCATGCCGTTTATATGCTGATGGCCGCCGCCGCCCTGGGCATACTGCTGGGCTGGCGCTATCGCCTTTCGGCAGGGCTTTTCTTTCTGCTCTTTACCTACACCGAGCTCTGGGACCTCACCAACTACCTCAACCACTACTACTTTACCAGCCTGGTGGCCGGCCTTATGGTGCTGCTGCCCGCCCACCGCAGCTTTTCGCTGGATGTGCGCCGCCGCCCCTCCCTGGCCGTAGCCACCGTGCCGGCCTGGACCATTTACCTGCTGCAGTTTCAGCTGGGGGTGGTCTATTTCTATGCCGGCCTGGCCAAGCTGCACCCCGACTGGCTGCTGCATGCCCAACCCCTGCGCCTCTGGCTGCCGGCCAGGGCCGATATGCCCCTGATCGGACCTCTGTTCAAAGAGGTGTGGGTCGCTTACTTCTTCAGCTGGTTTGGCTGCCTCTATGATCTGAGCATTCCCTTTCTGCTGCGCTGGCACAGGAGCCGCCCCCTGGCCTATGTAGCCGTTATTGCCTTTCATGTGCTTACCTGGCTGCTCTTCCCCATCGGCATGTTCCCCTGGATCATGATCGGCAGCACGCTTATCTTCTTCAGCGCCCGCTTTCACCAGCGGCTGCTGGATAAGCTGCAGCGCCTCCTGCGCTGGCGCCTGCCCCGTGTGCCGGGCAGTACCTACCGGATGCGCCCCCTGCTGCAGCGCGCTCTGCTCATGGGGCTGGGCCTGTACGTACTGGTGCAGCTGGTATTTCCCTTTCGCTATGCGCTCTATCCCGGCAACCTCTACTGGACCGAGCAGGGCTTTCGTTTTTCATGGCGGGTCATGCTGATGGAAAAAGCAGGAAGCATCAGTTTTTGGGTGGAAGATAGTGCTACGGGCCGCCGCCTGCCGGTGAATACCCGGGAGTACCTGAATGCCCAGCAGGAAAAGATGATGGCTACCCAGCCCGACATGATCCTGCAGTTTGCCCATTTTCTAAAAGAAGACTATAGCCGCAAGGGGGTAAACGCCCCCCGCGTTTATGCCGATAGCTGGGTGAGTCTCAATGGCCGCCGCAGCCGCCCCTACCTGCGTTCCGATGTAGACCTGGCCAGCCTGCAGGATGGCTGGGCCCCCAAAGACTGGATCTTACCCTTTGACGACACCCCCTACCGTGCCCACCGTTAGTTACTACCGCCGCACCCTTCTGCTGCTCACCGCCTGCTGGCTGTGCTGCACTACCCCCCTGCTGGCCCAGCAGGCCACTACGGTCATCTCCGGCCGGGTAACGGAAGCAGCCACCGGCAAGCCCCTGTCGGGTGCCGATGTATTTGTGCAAAGCTCCTCCATAGGCACCACCACCGATGCCCGCGGCTATTATAAATTACCCCCCCTGCCGGCCGGCACCTATGTGATTGCGGTGTTTTACGAAGGCCTGCGCTCGGCGGCTACCCCCCTTGAGGCCACCGCTCCGGCCCTTACCCTGGATGTTGCCCTGCAGCCGCTGGAAGAAACCCTGCAAACCATTACCGTAGAGCGCAAAAGTGATGCACAAGGGGGTATTGCCCGCCTGCAGGCCGTGGAGGGCATGGCCATTTACGAGGCCAAAAAGAGCGAGGTCATTCTCATTGATGCTCTTACGGCCAACCTGGCCACCAATAACAGCCGCCAGATCTACAGCAAGGTGCCAGGCCTCAACATCTGGGAGAGCGATGGCGCAGGTCTGCAGCTGGGCATAGGCGGGCGGGGCCTCAGCCCAAACCGTACCTCCAACTTCAACACCCGCCAAAACGGTTACGACATCTCGGCCGATGCCCTGGGCTACCCCGAGAGCTACTACACCCCCCCGGTAGAAGGGGTGGAAAAGATACAGCTGGTGCGCGGCGCTGCCTCCCTGCAGTACGGCACCCAGTTTGGGGGCATGCTCAATTTTGTGATGAAGAAGGGGCCCGAAGACAAGCCCTTTGAATTTATCAGCCGCCAGACCGGCGGGTCCTTTGGCCTGTTCAACTCCTTTAACAGCCTGGGGGGCACCAAAGGAAAGGTCAATTACTATGGTTTTTACCAGTACAAGCGGGGTGATGGCTACCGGCCCAATTCCGGCTTTGATGTGCATACGGCCTTTGCCGACCTGAACATGCAGCTGACGGAGAAATTCTTTCTCTGCCTGGAATACACCCACATGAACTACCTGGCCCAGCAGCCCGGCGGCCTCACCGACGAGCAGTTTGCCCGGGACCCCCGCCAGTCCATCCGGGACCGCAACTGGTTTAAGGTAAACTGGAACCTGATGGCCGTACTGATGGAGTACAAGTTCAGCCCCCGCAGCAAGCTGGAGATGAAAAACTTTGGCCTGGTGGCCGGCCGCGATGCCCTGGGCGACCTGGACCGCATAGACCGCGACCCCAACCCGGCCCTGCCCCGCCGCCTGATCAGCGACCAGTTTCGCAACATCGGCAGTGAGCTGCGCCTGCTGCAACACTATACCACAGGCGCCCAACCGGCCGTGCTGGTTACGGGTGTACGCGTATACAGGGGCACTACCTTCAAGCAACAGGGAGCCGCCTTTGCCAACCGGGAGCCGGACTTCCGCTTCTTAAAATCCGATAGTCTGGCCTCCGACCACCGCTTTCCTAACCGAAATGTGGCCCTCTTTGCCGAAAACATCTTTAACATCAGCAGCCGGCTGAGCCTTACGCCCGGCATCCGCTATGAGTGGATCAGCACCCGCGGCGAAGGCTATTACCAGGTGCAGCGCTCGGCCCGCGATGAGTGGGGCCTGCCCTACCCCGTAACCGAAACCATGCCTGATACCCTGCAGCGCAACCGCTCCGTGCTGCTGGCCGGGCTGGGCCTTAGCTACAAGCTGCACCCCAATGCCGAGCTTTACGGCAATATCTCCCAAAACTTCCGGGCCGTAAACTTTACTGACCTGCGGGTGCTCAACGAAAATTACCTGGTAGACCCCAACATCCGGGATGAAAAAGGCTACAGCGCCGATCTGGGCATCCGCGGCGGCACCGCGCGCATTCAATATGATGCCAGCCTGTTTTACCTCAACTACGAGCGCAAAATCGGCTTTAACAGCGAGCGCATTGACGGCATCTTTAAGCGGGTGCGGCGCAACCTCTCCGATGCCTCCATTATTGGGATCGAAACCTTTGCTGAAACCGATCTGATGCAGTGGCTGCAGGCCAAACCCACTTTTTCGCTGCGCCCCTTTGTGAACCTGGCCCTGATCCGCGGCCGCTACAACCGCTCGCAGGAGAGCGCCTACAGCGGCAACCGCATAGAGCTGGTGCCCGACATGAACCTCAAAACCGGCCTCCAGTTTAAACGAGAGGGCCTCTCGCTCAGCTGGCAGTACAGCTACATGGGCAAGCAGTTTACCGATGCCACCAATACCGAAGGGGTAGTATCCAATGCCATTATCGGACCCATTCCGGCCTATCAGATCATGGACCTCTCGGGCAGCTATGAAATTGGCCGCCACCTGAAGCTGGAAGGGGGCATTAATAACCTACTGAATGCCATGTACTTTACCCGTCGGGCCGAGGGCTATCCCGGTCCGGGCATAATTCCTTCTGACGGGCGGAACTTCTACCTGACAATAGAGTTTAAATACTAGGAGACTACCCTTTTCATTTATTTATTTTATATTTGAATTGCTCAATCTGGTACTATAGTTCCTGACAGATTTCCTCATGCAGTACGAAGCCGCCATTGTTCAATACCACCCCCTGTTGCTTTCCATCGCCCAGCGAATGGTAAAAAACATGATGGATGCTGAAGATATTGTACAGGACACTTTTCTCAAATTTTTGAGCCAGCCGCCCAAAACCATTGAAAACCTGAAGGCCTACCTGGTACGGGCCGTGGTCAACAACTGCCTCAACCATCTGAAGCGCCTCAAGCAAAATGCCGAGGAGTTGCTGGACCCCCTGCTGCACGCCCAGTGGACGTCCTATTTCGATTTTAATATCCAAACCGCTGAGCGGGAAGGAGAGCTTTCCGAGGCCTTTAAAATAGTGCTGCAGAAGCTGGAGCCCTCCGAGCGTACGGTGTACCTGTTTCGGGAGGTGTTTAATTTTGATTATGCCGAGATTGCCGAGATTGTAGAGAAGCGCAAAGACAACTGCCGCCAGCTGTTTTGCCGGGCGCAGGCCAAGCTGCAGGAAGAAAAGATCCGCTTTTCGCTCAATATGGACCAGCACAAGCAAACCGTTCAGACCTTTGTGGACTCCTGCAAGGGGGGCTCCTTTATGGAACTTGTCGATAACCTAAAGGAAGACTTCAGAAAAAATTGCCCTTTACCGACTAGTCTGCTGGAATCCCCCTCTCTTTTTTCTATTTTCCAGCCAATTTTTTAGAATCGTTTGCAGGGCATGAAAAAATTCGATACCCAGGAGCTTAACCAGCTGATCCGTTACCGCCGCGCCGTTTATGTAAACAGCTTCTCCGGCCAGCGCATCGACGATGCCATTATTGAGCAGCTGCTGGAAAATGCCAACTGGGCTCCCACCCATGCCCGCACCGAACCCTGGCGCTTTAGTGTTTTTTGTGACGAAGGCCTGCAGACACTGGCTCATTTTCAGGCCAATCTGTATAAAGAGCTGGCCACAGCCGAGGGCACCTTTGAGCAGGGCAAACACCAGAAACTGCTGGAAAATCCTGCTAAATGCTCCCACATCATCAGCATTGGCATGCGGCGCGACCCCAAGGGCAAAGTACCTGAAATCGAAGAAATTGAAGCTGTAGCCTGCGCCGTTCAAAACATGTGGCTGACAGCTTCGGCCTATGGCATAGGCTGCTACTGGGGCAGTGGCGGCATTACCTATAAAGAAGAAGCTCTCTCTTTTTTTGATCTGCAGCCCGGCGATCGCCTGCTGGGCTTTCTGTACCTGGGCATCCCCAAAGGCCCCTGGCCCGAGGGCCGCCGCCAGCCTGTTGCCGAAAAGATACGCTGGGTGAGGAACTAATCCTCAACTTTACCCCCCTGCTTGCGTATCTGTTAAGGATTAAACTTCTGGATTCTAAAATACTTACACCTATCCGCAGGTAGGTGCATACTCCTCTATGGCTCAGGGCGTAGAACTTTCTGCATATACAAAATTACTGGCCCAATTACCCGGTTTACACTGGTGGCAAAACAAAGATGGCTCCCGCTTTGCCTTTGCCCCTGCCTGCCGGTCTATCCTGGGCACTGCTGAGGCCCCTACCCCCCTGCACTGGCAGCAGCGCATCCACCCCTTTGATCGGCAAAAGCGGGCGTATACCCTGCATACCCTGGCAGAAGGAGACGAGCAGACCCTGGAGTACCGCCTGCTGGCCTCGCCCGGCACCTATACCTGGGTGCAGGAAAATGTGCGCTATACCTATGCCGCAGAAGGCGACCCGGTGCTGCTGAGCTCGGCAACCGTATGTGTGGCGCCAATCTATTACCGCCTGCTTAACAATAGCAACCAATATTTTATCTTGCTGGATCCCGGGGGGCATGTGGTAGAAATGAACCAGCGGGCCCAGCAGCTGCTGGGTCCGCCCTCCGATCAGCTCATCGGCCGGCCGCTCTGGTGTAGCCCTGCCTTTACGAACCGGCAGGCAGATGACGCCTCCCAGCTAAGTGCCCGGCTGCAACAGGCTGCCAGTGGGCAGGAAGTCCATTTTCAGCACTGGGTGCAGGCCTGGACCGGGCAGGAGCGCTATGCCAGACTCTCCGTTCGCCCCTTGCTGGATGCCCAGGGCAGCCTGGAGTACCTGATGCTGGAAGGCAGCCCGCTGGAGGCGCAGGCCTTGCACAGCCCTCCCCGGCAGGGGGGCAATGGCCTGCTGGCCTCCGATACTGCCCGGCAGCAAACCAACCTGCAGCGCACCACCGCCCGCCTGAAGGCGCTTATTGAGGGCAGCCGCGACCCCATCTGTGCCCTGGACCTGGCCGCCCGCCCCTTTGTGTACAATACTGCTTTTGCCGAGGAGTTCTGGCAGATCTATGGGGTGGCCATAGACCCTGCCCAATCCCTTGAAGCCTTGCTGGGCCACCTGCCGGACGAGTATGCGAGTGCCATGGAAGTATGGGGCCGGGCCCTGCAGGGGGAAGAATTTACCATCCTGAAGGAGCTGGGCTTAGCGGAGCGGGAACGCAACTATTACGAGATCAGCTTTTCCTCCATCCGGGATGAGGAAGGGCAGCTGATTGGCGCCTCCTCCATCAGCCGCAATGTAAGCCGGGAGCGACGCATCCAAAAAGAGCTGAAAGATGCCAAGGAATTCCTGATTCTGGCCGAAAATCTGCCCCAGATCATTTTTACGGCCCGTACCAATGGCCAGATCGATTACCTGAACCATACCTTTTTTCAGTACTCCAACCTGCCGGCCGGCCAGGCCGAGCGAATCCGGTGGCAGCAGGTGATCCATCCAGAAGATGCTCCGCAGGTGGAGCAGCAGTGGCTGGAAGCCGTCAAGAGCAATGCCCCCGGCCTAAAGCTGGAGCTGCGCCTGCGCAACCGCCACGGCCTGTACCGCTGGCATGTAGCCCGGGCTGTACCCCTTTACTACAGTGCCCCCCATCCCGTAAAGTGGATCGGCATTATAGGCGATATCCACGAGGCCAAGATTGCCAGTGCAGAAGAGCGCCTGGCGGCCGAAGAGTTTAAGGTAATTGCCGAAGGGCTGCCCCACATTGTGTGGACGGCCCCACCCAACGGAGCCATTAGCTACTTTAACAACAAGTGGTATGATTATACGGGCGAGGCCTCCGCTGCCGGCTCGCTGGAGGGCTGGATCGCCTGCCTGCACCCCAGCGAGCAGGAGAAGGTACGCAACCGCTGGAAAAAAGCGGTAAGCAATAAAAGCTCCTTTCAGATGGAGTTCAGGATAAAGCATAAAACAGGGGGCTACCGCTGGTTTCTGGGCAGAGCGCTGCCCATAGCCGATCTGCGGGGTACGCTCTACAAATGGCTGGGCACCTGTACCGATATTCATGAGAATAAGCTGCAGCGCAAGCGCCTGCAAACCCAAAACGAGCGCCTGAACCAGATCAACCAGTACCTGGATAATTTTGTGCATGCTGCTGCCCATGACCTGCGCTCACCAGTGGCCAATATGAAGGGCCTGATGCAGCTGCTGCAGGGCACCGGCAACGGGCTGCAGCAAAAAGTGATTGAGTCGATGGAAGCCAGCCTGTACCGGCTGGACAATACCCTGCAGGCCATGATCCACTCCATAGAGCTGCAGAGCCTGAAGCAAAGCCCCTCCCGCAAGCTCAACGTGCAGGAAATGTTTAGCAATGTGCAGCAGGAGTTCAGCGACCGGCTCAAGGCAGTGCCACACCGCATCGACACCTCGTTTGAGAATTGCCCGGACATTGTATTTATCCCTTTTTACCTGGAGAGCCTGTTTCGCAACCTGCTGAGCAATGCCATCAAATACCGAAAGGAAGGGCAGGAGCTGCACATACAGGTAGGCTGCCGCAGCTACCGCAACTACAAGCTCATTACCTTTTCAGACAATGGCATAGGCATAGACCTGGAGAAATACGGCAGCAAGCTCTTCAGGCCCTTTCAGCGCTTTACCCACCAGGCCGGCGGCAAAGGCATAGGCCTGCACCTGATCAATAACATTGTAACCAAAACAGGGGGCAAAATAGAGGTAAAAAGCAAACCCGGCGAAGGTATTACCTTTCTGCTGTACCTGAAGGATCTCGAAAAATAGAAAGGGGTAAGAAATAGAAGGGGGTATCAGGCCGCTTTTGTGCGCAGCAGCATGCTTTCCAGGGTAAGGCCAGGGCCAAAGGCAAAGCTGATGATGGGGGTATTATTTTCTTTTTTGCCGGCCTCCTGCCAGAGTGCCTTCAGCACAAAGAGCACCGTAGCCGACGACATATTGCCATACTCCTGCAGCACGGCATAGGAAAAACGGTTATCTTCCCGCTGCAGGCCCAGCGCTTGTTCAGTTGCCTCCAGGATGCGCCGCCCGCCCGGATGTATGGCAAAAAGAGCCGTTTCTTGTTTTACATCAGGCATTTTTTTGAGCAGGCCCTTCAACAGCTGG
>NZ_AODQ01000011.1 GCF_000348925.1 Cesiribacter andamanensis AMV16
CCTGCAGGCTGCGGATGCGGGCTGCCACCGGATGGTAATGCCCTCTGTCTTGGCTTCTTCCCGCCCCCCCAGCAGAAAGCGGCCCAGGGTACCCTCGGCCTGGTAGCCCGCCAGCAGCACCGTGGTAGTGGGCAGGGAGATGTAGCGGGCCAGGTAGCTGAGGATGCGCCCGCCGGTGGCCATGCCGCTGCCGGCAATGACTACTTTGGGGCGGCCATCGTCCAGCAGGCGCAGCGTATCGCGGTAGCTGGCCGTATGCGAGATGGAGCGGCTGAGCTGGTGCAGCTCGTGCTGGCTAAGCTTGTGCCAGGGGCTGCTGCGCTCCATCAGCTGGGTTACATCGGCGCCCATGGGGCTATCCAGGTAGATGGGGATGTCGGGGATGGCCCCCCGGAGCCTAAGCTGCCAGAAGTGGTACATGAGCAGCTGCGCCCGCTCTACGGCAAAGCTGGGAATGAGCAGTACCCCCTGCTCGTGGAGCGTTTGCTGCACATAGCCCTGCAGGCTGGCCTGAATATCTTCCTTTAGGTGCAGGCGATCACCATAGGTACTTTCCAGAAAGAGCACATCGGCCCGTTCGGGCAGCTCGGGCTGGTACAGCAGGGGATCGTCGAATCGGCCAATATCCCCCGAAAAGAGCAGGCGCCTACCCTCCACATCCAGCTCCAGGAAGGTAGCGCCCAGGATGTGGCCGGCATAGCGGTGCCGGTAGCGAATCTCCTCGCCCAGCGGAATCCACTCCCCCGGCTTCTGAGGACTGAACAGGGGCAGGGTTTTCTCCACATCCTTCAGGCTATAGAGGGGTTTGGCGGGGCTGTGTTTGGTATAGCCCTCCTCATTGGCCCGGCGAGCTTCTTCTTCCTGCAGCTGGGCGCTGTCTTCCAGAATGATGCGGGCTATCTCCAGGCTGGGCTCGGTGCCGTAAATGGGGCAGCTAAGCCCCTGGGCCACCAGGCGGGGCAGGTAGCCACAATGGTCCAGGTGGCCATGGGTGAGCAGCACCGCATCGATGGTGGAAGGATCGATCGGAAAAGGCGCCCAGTTGATCAGGCGCAGCTTCTTGAGCCCCTGAAACAGGCCGCAGTCAATAAGGATGCGCTTGCCCAGGGCTTCGATCAGGTATTTGGAGCCGGTAACCGTTTCGGCCGCTCCCAGAAAATGGATGCGTATGGACATGGTGGTATTGGACAATGGACAATGGACGATGGACGATGGACTATGGACAATGGACAATGGACGATAGGCAATGGACCGGGCGGCGTACCGCAATGGACAGGGCGGTTTACCGCAATGGACGAAAAACCGGGCTACCCCTACCCCTTTGTTGGTGTTTTCACCAACAAATCATGTGCTGGTCAGGAGCGTTGTTGGTGAAAACACCAACAACAGGATACGTCACCAAAAATCGCCCATCGCAGTTCGCCACGAGGACAATTGCGGAACGCCGCCGGTCCATTGCGGAACGCCGCCCGGTCCATTGTCTCTTGTCCATAGTCTATTGTCTATTGTCTATTATCTAACTTCTAACTTCTAACTTCTAACTTCTAACTTTTACCCTCTACCTTCTACCCGCACAACTGCGCTATCTCCTCCTGCACCCCTTTGAGGCGCTGGGATTTGACACCGGCTGCCAGCAGAGCCTCTTCCTGCCCGATCAGTTCCCGGCAGAGTACCAGCCCCTGTTCCAGCAGGCGCTGCTCTTCGGCACGGCTCAGGCTGGTGAGGCTGGTGAGGGGATAGAGGCGGGAAGTATCGATCAGCTCCCGAAGGCTTCCCTGCTGGGGGTAGTCCCAGCTGACCAGCAGCAGGCCTGAGCAGCTGCCATACTGCTGGGCATCGCCGGTAAAGCGTGTATTGGTAAAGATGGCCCCTTTATGCGTACGCTCAAAGAGGTGATTGCCGTTCTGGAGCTCCCCCTTGTGCTCATCTTCCCAGCGATGGCGGATATCGTCGAAACGCGCTTTAATGTAGAGGGGTACTTTCACATCTGATACCCGACCCTGATGGTTGTGGTATTTGCACTCCACCAGCAGCTGCACCCCCTCCTGTTCTGCCACCACATCTACCTCGTGCTGCACGCAGCGGCCCTGCATCAGCTGGCCCACCAGCACCTGGTAGCCCTGAACCTGCAGCAGGGCACCCACCAGCCGCTCAAAGGGAAAGCCACTGGGGCCCAGCTCCATAAGGGCCTGCTTAAGCTTGTAGCGGGCAGCGGAGGGCTTGGTCGCTTTTCGCAGCTGGGCAAAGGCCTGCTGGTAGATCTTTTTGGTGGGCATGCCCGGATAGAGCTGAGCCATAGTATCGGCCACAATTCTTTCTACCAGTGCTTCCTGGGCGCCGGCTTTGCGCAGGGAGCGGGCCAGTTTTTGGGGATCAAAGAGTTCCTGCTCTCCGGAGGCCTTGGTAATGGGGATGGGGGCTTGCTGGGGCATAAGGGGGTAAAAGGGGTGTTTTGGAGGTAAGTTAAGAAAGGCCTGCTACCCAACCAGCATCTAGCCTAATTTCCTGCAGTTGAAATCCTCCGGTTAACAACACCAGGCTGTGCCTGGCATGCAAGGGGAAGTCTACTGGCTGGCCTTCCGCCTTTCCCGGCAGCCCCACTTTTCAACAACACATAGGGCCTATAGAGCAGCTGGTTGAGCAGGTTTCTCTCAGCCGATATGGGGAACACAGCCTGCTGAAGAGGGAGGAGCACAAAGACGGATGATATGTATAATTATTGTAATAAACTTTAATCTAATTTTAATACTGATAACCGATAAATTATTTGAAATCAGCGATTTGCAGCGTACATTCACAGTATTATATGCAAAGCGTATTTGTTCATTTTTTGAAGACCCTTTTATATTATTTTTACTATGGAAGTTATCTTCGCCTCGCCCTGACATCCCCCATACCGCTTCATTTTAACAACACACGACTCTACGAGGAGCACCTACAGGAGGCTCTGAGATTGTAGAGAAGCAGACCAGCGTCTGCAGCTGTGTTTCAGCGACCGCTTGCACCACCTTGTGGTGCCCCGGCAGGGTATGCCTATGCCTTTCCCTGGCCCTTCTCCTTGCCACTCATTTCGCTTATTCTTTTATCTATTCTGTACCTATTATCTATTTAATCTGCTACACGCATGAAAAAGCACCTCACCTATTCGCTGGCCAGCCTGCTATTTGGCTTTCTGGCCTTCTCCTGTACGCCCGACGAAGCCGAACTGGTAGAACCCTCCATGGACAACAAGGCGGCACTAAGCCTGAGCTGTCCTGCCGGGGCAACCTGTGTACCTGTTGGCAACGGCCAGTACCAACTCTCCAACGCCATTTATGAAGGTCTCAACACCTGGTCTTTCACCATCAAGCAAACGGGCGATCCTAAGGGCATTGGCCTGAGCAATCTGGTGATCGGCTACACCCTTTGCCCTGACGAGGAACTCCCTGCAGGCGGTATCCTATTGGAAAGTGCTGCCATTATCAACGGCAGCTCGCAGCAGACCCCTGTGATCGAGTATTCCATTGGCCTGGGAACCGGCTGCGCCTTTACCGGAAGCAACGATGGGTATTTTAAGCTTGACGAGCTTACAGCTTTGAGCAAGGACAAATTGTATACGGTTCGCTTTACAATTGAGTCTGCGCTGCCCGTGCGGATCGATTATTTCGAGGTACTGGTGAAGGCCGGCAACAACTGTGTATCGGCCGTACTTGATGCCGGCGACTGCACCCCTCCTCCAACCGATGATTGCTCCTATTCTCAGGGCTATTTCTTTGCCAAGCCCGGACCTACCTGGGGTGGCCTGTCGGTAAGCCTGGGTGGAGAAACCTATAATGAAGCAGACGGACGCTACATCTGGAGCACCAGCAACGCCGGCGGTATCGCCACCAGCAAAAAAGTGTTCCTGCAGGCAGCCACTATTATGCTGAGCTACCAGCTGGGCCATATGAGTTCTGCCGTATATGGTACCCTTTCGGCTGATATCGCCATCATCAGTAACTACCTTGCCCAGTTTGATAAATTAACATCATATGAGCAGCTTCCCAGCGGTGGTGATGGAGCCGCTGCCGCCTGGGCTGCTGCGGCCCGCCTGGACCAGTTCATTCAGGCCAATCATTGCGACAATAGATAATGATAAACAGGTGATCGGATACTGCTACATCCCGGGGGCTTGCCTTCGGGATGTTTTTTTAGGGATGGGCGAGTGTCTAAAAAACCAAATGGCCAGAGGGAAAGGCTTACTATGATAGGAATACTCAGCCGCAATAGCTTTACCGCCAACCGCAACTAAACCAAAATCAAGTATCCAATAAACTGCCGGGAGGACGTAAAGCAGGGTGAAAAATAACAGGCTATGACAGAGGGTGGGAATTCTGCAGGAAAAAGCAATCCCTATAACATCCTATTGTAAAGTAGGCAATCAAAAACCCCCTACGGTCAGGCTATATGTAGAAAATGCCAGGGATGGCATTGAATTTGGGATAATTACGAGCTAAAGTCAAGAGATTTTATAAATATAATTTAATATATTATTTTTAATATTTTTTTAATGTAATTAGGTATAACAGTATTGACTTTCAATTATTTAACAGCTACATTCACTTGTGCAATAAAAAACCAGTTAATACAATTTTTTAATGTAGCACCTTTATCCATTTTTTCAATGTATCCTTTAACCTCCACTGTTTGTCCAACAGGCCAGCCTTCCCTAACGGAAGGTTGTTGGCTGGCAGTAGCCCTCCCCCCTTAAGGCATGGCGCCTCTTTTCTGAGGTAGCCATGCCTTTTGCTTTTTCCGGCAGCTACAGGATCCGCACCACGTTTTGGGGCCAGGCTCTCTATTGCCTCCACTTTTCTCAGCCATTAGCCTTTGCCAAGTAGCCAATCAACGTATCAGCGATCATTTTTTTCAATCATCTCTACTTTTATGAAAAATTTTAACTTAATACAGCAGACTCGTAGCTGCCCAACAGCTTTTCATCCATACAAACCTGCAATTTGGGAAAGTTTAACGGGGGGTATTAATTCCTTATTAGTTGCCATTATGCTTCTGGCGCTCCCCCTTTCCTTGTATGCCCAGAAGCCTGCCGCCAGCCTGGAGCAGGTGCGCAACGGGGGAGCAACCAGCCCGGTGAGCCCGGGCAACTGGCAAAATGGTAACCTCAATGCCAGCCAGGCCCACTTTGTAGAAAGCCATTCGATTCCTTATCGAGCCCTGCTGACAGGCCTGCCTTCCAACACAGAAGTAAGTCTCACTATGGCCTATGACATTCGCCATAGCAGCCGTAACGCGCTGGACTTTCTCACCCACTTTGACCGCATTCAGCCACATGGTCAGTTTTTCCACAATCAGGAAATAATTGACCCCACCATTGGTACTTCCTTTGCCGGACAACTGGCAAGTCCAACCAGTAAACTAGTGATTCCCCGTCCAACCCTGCTGCGGACCGATGGAGTACCCGGCACAGTCTGGGATCAGCTTACTGCCGACAAACGGGAAATGAGCATGTGGGGGGGGGAAATTTTATCCATCGTATATGATGGCTCTGGCGACTTGTCAGTTTCCAACTCCGAGCAACGCATCATTGTTACCTTTAAAACTGGTACTTCAGGATCAGCCGTATTAGCCTGGGGCGGCCACATTGCCAGCCGCCTGGACTGGGGCTATGACAATGCCGGGGTTCCCCTTTCAGCGGGTGGCATCAGCGGTTCGCCCTACCACATGCGCCTGAAAAGTTGGACTCTGGGTAACCTGGGCAACCAAGACCGCTCTCTGGCCGCCGCAGCCGTAATACCTCCCCCAAGTTGCGATATTGAAGGGCCTGCATCTGTATGTGCCGGAGCGAGCAGTATCTATTCTACTGATGAAGTAGCCGACAGCTATATGTGGACGCTCGTAAACAATACTAATGGAGCAGTTTTCAATCCAGCACCCAGTTCAACTTCTCAAAGTGTAACAGTTGTAGCCAATGCTACTATGGGAGGAAGTTATACTGTTAAGCTGGTGACTGTAAGAAATGGTATCAGTTCAACAGAACCCTGCGAGTTTCCTGTTACCGTAATCTATCCTACTACCAACGAAATTGCCAATCGCATCCATTGCCATGGTGATCCAGGCGCAGCCATCAACTTTAGCAGTCCTGTAGAGGGCGCTACCTTCTCCTGGACATCCTCAGCAAACGTAGGCTTTGGCAGCAGCGGGATTGGAAACATCGGCGCCTACACCGCCAGCAATACCACCAATGCCCCCATTGTGGCTACAGTAACAGTGATTGCTTCGGCCAACGGCTGTGCCGGCCCTGCCAGAACCTTTACCGTAACGGTAAATCCCAGACCAGCCACCAACTTCCGTTACG
Source organism: Cesiribacter andamanensis AMV16 (assembly GCF_000348925.1). Lineage (GTDB taxonomy): Bacteria > Bacteroidota > Bacteroidia > Cytophagales > Cyclobacteriaceae > Cesiribacter > Cesiribacter andamanensis. Next base: position 6,335 of record NZ_AODQ01000011.1, read on the forward strand.
TATAATGCGCCGGCCTGCGATGAGTCGACATTCAGCGTAACTGTAAACAGTCCGACACTGGGTGCTACCTATTCTATTCTGGATAAAAATGGTGCGGCAATTTCAGGTGTTATGCCAGCCGCTTCCATTACACCTACCGCTGCGTCACCAACCGTAGTTTTCAGTAACATTCCGGCTGGTGCAGGCTATCAGGTATCAGTAACGAGCACAACAGGCTGCAGCTCAGGCACAACCTCCTGTGGCAGTGCTTCATCGACTTCTCTAAAACAAACTGCCCCTACCAGTAATGAACGTGAGAAAGAGGAAGAAGCAGTGCTGTCCCTGAAAAAGGATAAAATGGTAGCTTACCCTGTTCCCTTCTCCAATAAGTTGACACTGGAATTCTATATAGAACAGGAGGGCAACTTTCAGGTAAACCTGTATGATATGGGTGGAAAACTGGTGAAACAGTTAAAAACCGGCACCAGTCTGGCGGGAGAAATGCAACGCGTAGAAGTAAACGGACTGGGACTGCACGATGGCATGTACCTGGTAAGCGTCATGAGTGGAAAAGAAAAACAAACTATCAGGATTATCAAAAAAGAATAATTCTGCAGCAAGTAAAGAAGGGGCCGGCAGCATCTGCTGGCCTCCTTCTTTTTTTTATGATGTGCAGCTTAGGCTACGAGCTAGCATGCCTACACCGTACAAGGTGTCCCTCTTGGAGAAGTCCTTCTCAAATTTGTAGACATCTAAGCCTCTAATTTTTTTATGATCGCATTTAGAAAATTTTTTAACAATGAAAAACAACATTCACACCACCTCAAAAAAAATTCTCCTTGAATTTTCGTTGATGCCCCAATTGGCCTTGATGCTGGCCTTGCTACTGGCACTCCCCCTATCCTTATATGCCCAGAAGCCAGCGGCCAGTCTGGAGCAGGTGCGCAACGGGGGGGCCAGCAGTCCGGTAAGCCCGGGCAACTGGCAAAATGGCAACCTCAACGCCAGCCAGGCCCACTTTGTCGAGAGTCACTCGATCCCCTATAGGGCCCTGCTTACCGGTTTGCCCTCCAATACTCGAGTAAGCCTGACAATGGCTTATGATATTCGTCACAGTGGCCGCAATGCCCTGGACTTTCTTACCCACTTTGACCGCATTGAACCCCATGGTCAATTCTTCCATCCCGCAGAAGTCATAGACCCTACACTGGGTACTACTTTTGCTGGCCAATTGGCAAGTCCCACCAGCACATTGGAAATCCCCCGTCCTACCCTGTTGCGGGGTGATGGGGTACCTGGCACTGTTTGGGATCAGCTCACAGCTGCAAAAAGAGTAATGACCATGTGGGGTGGGTTTATTGAAAGCATCGTCTATGATGGCTCAGGCGACTTATCGGTTTCCAACTCCGAGCAGCGCATCATTGTGACCTTTATGACTGGCAACTCGGGTGCAGCAGTACTGGCCTGGGGCGGGCACATTGCCAGCCGCCTGGATTGGGGCTATGACAATGCCGGGGTTCCCTTGTCGGCTGGTGGCATCAGTGGATCGCCCTACCACATGCGCCTGAAAAACTGGACCCTGGGCAACTTGGGCAACCAGGACCGCTCCCTGGCTGCCGCAGCCGTAATTGCTCCTCCCGGCTGTGCGCTTACCGGAGCGACTGCAGCTTGTGCCGGAGAGGTCAACACCTATTCTACTACTGAAACTGCCGATTCATACGCCTGGACTTTTGCTGCCAATACCAGCGGTGCTTTTTTCACCAATAGCAATGGAGATAACCTAGGCTCGTCTGTAACTACTAATACAGGTAGTATTATGGTCAATTCTGGTCCCGGTGGCGGAAGCTATACCGTAAACCTGGTTACAACCAGAAATGGTATATCTTCCACTGATATTTGCCAAGTAACGGCCATAATTACCGCTATTCCAGCTCGGCCCGATATTACCTATAACCCACCTGCCTGTGACGAAACCACTTTTAGTATAGAAGTTACCTGTCCCTTGGGTGCTCAATACGAATACAGCAATAACGGGGGCGCAACCTATCAGGCTAGTCCAATCTTTGGCGGCATTGCTGCCGGTGCGGGCTTTAGTGTTACCGTCCGTGTGGTAGGCACCAGCTGTGTATCAGCCGCTACGCACTGCGGCAACTATGATACTCAGGTATGTTCCGCTTCTGCAGCTGCCACCAGTCTGGAGAAAGACCAGCAAAGTTCCAGCCAACGCCTCGGCACTGGGGAGCTGAACCTTAAATCAAATGTGAGTGCCTATCCTGTCCCCTTTAAGGAAAAGCTCAATCTGGAATTTTATTCAGAGCGTGATGGCACTTTCCGGGTAAACCTATATGATATGGGTGGTAAGCTGATCCGGCAATTAAAGGCTGGTACTGGCAAAGCAGGTGACCTGCAGCGCATTGAAGTAGATGGTAAAGACCTGGAAGATGGTATGTATTTGGTGGGAGTGGAAAATGGCAGCGAACGCCAAACCATTCGCATCATTAAGAAAGAATAGTGCTTTTTGGAGTAGCTGTATAGGCACCTGGTACTTCAATTCCAGGTGCCTATACCAGCCTCTGTATTCACCAGTTGGCATCAATCAAAACCACTATTCTTTACCCTCTTCCTTCTTTTACCAATGTTTACAAATTGTTATCTAATAGTGGCTGCAGGCAGCCAGATACTTGAAATCCGGTATGGATACGTTTCCCACATTCCTCCATAGAATTCCCTCCTGGTAATACTGAGGATCGTACCTGCTATTGCCGGTATTATTCACTAACCACCTGAAAGGGTTAGTATCCTTCAATTTGCTTTTTTTTCCAATGACCCTTCCTCTAGTCTCTGTTATCCATTTTTTCAATCAACTCTCCATACAATGAATCACGTTAACACAACTACTGGGCGTTATACCGGGAGGTGTTTAGATCTTCCAATAAAGCGTCTGCGGTATTCTGCAGGCTGGTATGATACTTTCTACAGATCGGGAGGAAATCTACTTATCTTGAGTCTGATTTTTGCCCTGTCCACCCTGCCAATTTCATCAGCTATTGGCCAAGCGGCCAATCTGGACCAGGTCCGGAATGGTAAATATGATAATCCTGTTTCTCCGGGCAATTTCCAAAACGGTAACCTGGGGTTTCAAAATGCCCACTTTATCGAGGGGTACTCCGTTCCGTACAGAGCGGTAATGACTGGCCTTACCCCTGGGGTACCGGTTTCGCTTGAAATCGGGTTTGATATTAAACACAGCGGTAAACATGCCCTGGATTATATAACCTCCTATGATCGGCTGGAACCTCACATATTTTTTGGACATGATCCGGAAACAATTGATCCCACGGTTGGCACCGGGGTTGTGGGTGGGGCCGTCTATGCAGATATCCCTCCTCCGATCGTAAATAAAAATGTTACCATTGGGGTGATAACCAAATCGCAACCCCTCAGCTCTTATAATGATCTATCTGCTGATGAGAAAAAAATGGCCTTATGGGGTGGCAATTTTGCAGCCTCAAACGCAATTGTATACTCAAGCGGGGGCAATCTGGATGTAGCACAATCACAAGCCATAATTGTTGTTTCCTTTACTCCTACTGCCTCTACAGCAGTACTGGCCTGGGGAGGACATATTGCCAGCAGGCTTGATTGGGGTGATCCTATCACCGGGCCCAATTCAGCTGGTGGCATTAGTGGTTCCCCTTATCACATGCGACTTCTCGACTGGAACCTGAACAACCTTGGTAATCAGGATAGATCGCTAAAAGCCGATGCTGTTTTTGCACCACCGTTGGAGTGTCAGGTCACTCCTTTGGTTCAGAATCACTGCGAAGGTGGCAACGCTACCATTACAGCTGCAGTGGCAGAGGGCACCGGCGCCGGACCCTTTACCTATGAATTGAAGAAAGGCTCTACAATGGACGCGACTATCCAGACCATTGGGCCAACCGCTCTAAGAATTGTAGAGTTTCAGCTCAATAATGTAGCCCTGGCAGATGCTGGAAGATATTATGTGGTGATCACAGACAATTTTGGCACCACCTGTCATGATTTTGGCGATCTGAATGTCTTTAGAGATCCTTCGGTTTCTGTTGCAGCACAGAATGTATGCTCTGGTGGCTCAGCCACCTTCAGAGCCAACATCACCAACCTGCAGGCTGGCGTTAGCTACAGTATAAAATGGCACGAATTTAATGCTGCCGGCACCCCCCTTGGGGCGGGTACAGCCGGCACCATCCAAAGCGATGCCATGGGCTACTACTCTACTTTTACAGTCAACAACGCTACAGCTACCACCCGCTATGGTGCAGTTGTGATCGATGATGAGGGGATGTCCTGTAATGGACAGGGCTACAATACCTTAACTGTTTATGACGATCCAGCCATAAGCGTTGGTGCGCAAAATGCCTGTAAAGGAGGCTCTGTTATCTTCAGAGCGGATATCACCAATCTACAGGCAGGAATAAACTATACCATTCGCTGGCATGAGTTCAATGCCGCCGGCACCCCCCTGGGGGCAGGTACAGCCGGCACCATCCAAAGCGACGCTATAGGGTATTACTCCACCTACACGGTCAATAATATTTCGGCTAATGCCTACTATGGGGCAGTAGTGGTAGATTCCGATGGCAAAGGCTGCGATGGACAGGGCTATAATACTCTTACTGCTTATGATGACCCAACCGTAACGGTAGGAGCAGAAGCGGAATGCGAAGATGGGTCTGCTACCTTCAGAGCAGACTTGGCTAATCTTGTTCCCGGCTATACCTATAGCATCAGCTGGCATGAGTTCAATGCCGCCGGCACCCCCCTGGGGGCAGGTACAGCCGGCACCATTCAAAGTGACGCTACAGGGTATTACTCCACCTTTACGGTGAATAATATAACTTCTAATGGCTATTATGGGGCTGTGATTGCAGATACCGGTGGAAAAGGCTGTGATGGCCAGGGCTACAATTCGCTCACAGTAATGCCATGCAGTAAAATTGAGCTGGAAAAATTAACAGATGGTCTGGTTGACCCCAGCATGCTATGGTCCTTTACTATATCCGAAGGAGATCTTGAAGCACCAGTTACTGAAAGTGTTCTAAATGATGCTGACGGCATTCTGTTCGATGGCCTTGTGCTGAGCAGATACGAAACTTATAAAATCTGCGAAACAAATGTTGGCTCAGGATTCAATGTTGTCATTCAGTACTACGACAGTGAAGGTGTGCTTCAGGATGTTCCCTGGTTCGATCCGGATGTTGTAAACGGAGGGGGAGACTTTAACCAGGGCGAAGCCATGGGCAATTATTGCTTCTACATAGGAGCCGGCACGGATCTGGAGCTGCCTGCAAATACGGCTGATGCCACAGAGCCAATCAGGCTCAGGATTAGGATTAATAACATTCCACCCCCTGGTGGCGATGCCCGCACCCCTGGCTATTGGAAAAACTGGAATTCATGCACTCAGGGCAATCAATACAACAATGTAATGGAGGCTCGTGCCAATGGAGGTGATAAAGCGGACTTCTGGTTGCTTGACGACCATTTACCCCATATCCTATGGCAGACAGCCTCAGCTAGGTACGAGATTACTAGCTGCCAGGAAGCTGTATTAATTCTGGATGAACGCCAGGTAACAGGTAAAAACCAAAAGCTGGCTAGTGATGCAGCCTATAAACTGGCTAAGCACTTGTTGACCTACCAGTTGAATAAGAAATCTGGCACCTATGAATGTGCAAGCGCTGCAGCCGCAGCTGTGGAAGCAGAGGGACTACTTGCCAGCCTAAATTTCAGAGGAACCCTAAGCAGCTATTTGTCAAACAAAGGAAAAGGTGGAGGTGGTGCTCAGTATGCCCGTGCCCTGGAATTAGCCAAGACGCTGGATGCCTACAACAACAACCTGCCTTGTGGTGCCGGCGCCCGCACCATTGCCGATAAAGAATCCGCTCCAGCCAGCCTGGATTCTAAGCTTCGCATCAGCACCTATCCCAACCCCTTCCGGGGGGCCACTACCCTTGAATTCAGCTCACCGGTAAAACAAGGGGTGTGCTGCAGGTATATACCATGGATGGCAAAGTAGTAAGCGAGCTCTTTAAGGGCGATATGGAAGCCGGCCAGACCTATAAGGCCGACTTCAAACTGGAAAATAGAAGCGCTCAAATGTTCTTCTATATTCTTCGCACAGATCAGGGCAACCAGGTAGGTCGCATTATTTCGCTGGAATAATTGTTCCCACCCTGTCTGGCCCCAAAGCCCCGCCTCCCCGGCGGGGCTTTTTTATGGTAACTTTCGGCAGTCCGATAGCTTTTCGCCTGATGTATAGGCTACTAAACAACAGATTCTGAACACCACTTTTCCTGGCTCATACTACCGGAGTCCTGCCCCACTCCACCCCTATCCCTACTAGTAATAGCCCGGCGGATGGAGGATCAATGCTCCTCCTTCACTCCTGAATGATGCGCTAAGAAGCCTGCTTGTAGCAGCCCCTGCTTTAGGCTAATACCCCCAGGCAACAGGGTCTGCATTCCCTAAACTACACCGTTTAATTAAATCAATATTTTTTTAAATTATTCTTCAGTAATTAAAATCAAAACCATTGACAATCAGTTTATTATACTGTACCTTAACATTATATACTAAACACACTTTAGCCCTACGTATGGCATAAGCTCCTATCCAATTTTTTTCGTATGCGCTACCGATCCCTGTTCCCCCACCTCCCGCTGAAAGACCCGCTCTCCGGCGGCCTGCTCTACCCCCGCTGACCCGATGTTGAGGTTTCTGGCACTACTTTTAGCTGCCAGGCCTATGCCCTGTATGCCGTTTGCCTTACAAATGCACCATTTTTTTGGGGCCCGGACTCCTTGTGCCTTTTTTTTCAGAGCACCGGCGCCTTATCCTTCCAATTCCATTCAACACTATTTTTTTAAAGTCAGCATTTCACCCTATGAAAAACAATCACCAACCTAAGCTGATGGGCTTCTGTTGCCCTTCCTCCCCCTCATCCAACACTTCCATTTGGGCCCAGCCCCTGTTACGGCTCTGGCTTATGCTTTGTATTGTAAGTCTGAGCGCTGGGGCCGCGCTAGCACAACTGCCGCCCCCGGAACGCTGCGTATCCCAAGACCTGACCATTATTGGTGCCAGCGTGGTGGGCAATGGCTGCGTTACCTGCGAACCAGGGCAAACGATCACCTCCACGCTTTCGCTGCAGATCCATAACAAAACCGGCTCGCACCGAACCGCCTTCTCTTTTTGGGGAACGCTGGAAATTTGGAGCGGTGGAGTCCTCGTTTCTTCCATGGATGTGAATGATTGTAATGATGATGGCTTTCCCGGTGGCACCACCACAGGCTTTGAATCGTTTGAGGTTACCTATACATGCGGCGACCAGATCAAGCTCACCAACATTTACATGGCCTGGACCGATGCTGCGGATATCGGCCGGAATCAGTGCCCCGCCATCGAAGCAAATCCTGATAAGATTGCGCCAAAATGCGGCACACTGCAGGAAATTGTGGTGGCTACCCCCCTCTTCGCCTCAGCAGAGGCAGGTACCATCGCCTGCCATGGCGGCACCACAACGCTTACTGCCCTTGCAACCGGCGGTACAGCACCCTATCAGTATAGCATCAATGGCGGAGCCAGCTGGCAATCCTCACCTGCCTTTACCGTAGGCGATGGCAGCTATACTATACTGGTAAAAGATGCCATGGGCTGTACAGCCGAATCGGATGAAGTGCTTGTTTCCCAACCTGATGAACTGCTTGCTGGTGCCAGCGCAGGCGCCATTATGTGCCATGGCGGCAGCACTACCCTTACCGCTTCGGCCACAGGGGGTACAAGCCCCTACCTGTACAGCATTGATGGGGGCAGTAGCTGGCAGGCCTCTCCTGAATTTACAGTTAGCAGCGGCACCTACACCGTTCTGGTAAAGGATGCCATGGAGTGTACAGATGCCGCTAGCCCACTTACAATTGGCCAGCCCGCTGCCCTGATCGCCGATGCTGAGGCGGGCACCATTTCCTGCCATGCCGGCACCACCACCCTTACCGCATCGGCTACAGGGGGTACTCCGCCCTATGCCTATAGTATAGACGGAGGCACTACCTGGCAGCCCGATCCCGCCTTTACAGTAAGTGCCGGCACCCATACCGTACTGGTGCAGGATGCTAATTTGTGCAGAGATGATGTAGTGATTAGCATTGGAGATCCCGATGCTCTGGTGGCGGGTGCCACCCACGGCACCATTGCCTGCCATGGCGGCACTACCACGCTGGAAGCCTCTGCCAGCGGAGGTACCAGCCCTTATGAATTTAGCATTGATGGGGGTAGCAGCTGGCAGTCTGAAAGTAGTTTTACCGTAGAGGCTGGCACCTACACCATCACTGTACGGGATGCCATGGGCTGTATGGATGCCACCGACCCAATTCCCATTGGCGAGCCTTCGGCGGTTGAAATCACCGCTGTGGTACCCACCGATGTTAGCTGTGACGGACCCGCTACCGGCACCATTACCGTTACGGCCAGCGGGGGCACCGGCAGCCTGGAGTACAGCCTGGACAACAGCAGCTGGCAGCCGGGCAATGTATTCACAGAGCTTACCGCCGGAGCCTATACCGTGTATGTGCGGGATGCCAACCTGTGCCCCGCTCAGGCATCGGTTACCATTAATCCGGCCATGAACTGCCTTGCCGAAGGCTGTACGCTGGGTTACTGGAAAAATCATACCGACAGATGGTGTGATGCCTATTCACCCGAAACGGTCTACGGCAGCATCTTTACGGCAGCCCCTGCAAGGCTTAGAAATCTTACCTTCCTACAGGTACTTAACCTGCAGGGAGGTGGCATCTATAACCTGGCCCGCCAGTCGGTAGCTGCGCTGCTCAATGCCTGCCATCCTAATGTAGACTATGAATTAAGCACCAGTGCCATCATTGAGGGCGTAAACGCTGCATTCCTGAATGGTACCGCCGGAGCCTATGCAACCTACCTGGATGGCCTGAATAATGCCGGCTGTCCGCTAGGGGGCACACCGGCTACTACTTCAGCGCGCACTCTTCCCGGCAAAGAGGCTGGTTCCGGTCTGGATTCCGAGCTTCGCATCAGCACCTACCCCAACCCCTTCCGGGGGGCAACTACCCTTGAGTTTAGCTCACCGGTGAAAACCAGAGGTGTGCTAGAGGTATTCACCATGGATGGTAAGGAAGTAAGTGTTCTCTTTAGAGGCGACATGGAAGCCGGCCAGACCTATAAGGCCGAATTCAGACTGGAAAATAGAAGTTCTCAACTGTTCTTCTACATTCTTCGCACGGATCAGGGCAACCAGGTAGGCCGTGTTATTTCCCTGGAATAATACTCAATTCTCCACTTTAGCAAAAAGCCCTGCCAGTTTTGGCGGGGCTTTTTTTGTTGGCAAGGCCGGTCTGTTTTGCGATCTGCAGAGCAACGCGCCAACTTGTTTACATTCAGTACCGTAGTACTTCATAGGGACTCCCTAGCTTCGGTCCCTTTGTACCTACGCTACATTTCGGTCAGGGCCTGTTTTAGGCTGTACTACTCTTTCTGCTCCTTCCTCAGCCGGCACGTGTTTGCCATACGGGCTGCTGCAGCCCAAAGGCCAGCTCGTGTATGTAAAAAAGATGGAAAATAGTTCAGATCAATGTTAAACCTTTAATGCCGGCACGCATCTATACCTGGACGATGTCTATGTTTGTTGAGCAGATCAAAATTTTTGTAATGAAGAAGAATCTTTTACTAACACTATTCCTGACCATACTTAGCGGCGCGCTCTATGCCCAATCAGGCACCCTCTCCGGCCGGGTGCTGGATGGCGAAACGGGCGAACCGCTTCCCTTTACCACCGTGGCTGCCTTTACCGGCTCCGAGCTGGTTACCGGCACCACCACCGGCGATAATGGCCGCTTTAGCCTGGAGCTGCCCTATGGCACCTACCGGGTGGTAATTCAATTTCTGTCCTATCAGGAAAAAACCTTTCCCACTGTAAGCCTTAGCGCCGATAAGCCGGCGCACAACTTTGGCGATGTAGCCCTGGCCGAAGCCGAAGAAACCCTGCAGGCCGTGGAGGTGGAAGCCCAGGCTCCTGAAATGCAGCTTTCGCTGGATAAAAAGATCTTTAGCGTGCAGGACAACCTGGCAGTAAAAGGGGGCTCGGCTACGGATGTACTGGACAATATCCCCTCCGTAAATGTGGATACCGAAGGCAATGTAAGCCTGCGGGGAAGTGAGAATGTGCGCATCCTCATCGATGGCAAGCCCAGCGGCCTTACCGGCGCCAATGCCCTGCGCCAGCTGCCGGCAGAGCTCATTGAGCGGGTAGAGGTGATCACTAACCCCAGTGCCCGCTATGAAGCCCAGGGCATGGCCGGCATCATCAACATTGTCCTGAAGAAAAACCAGAAAAATGGCCTCAATGGCTCCTTTGATGTTACCGCCGGCTACCCCCACAACTACGGCCTTGGCGCCAACATCAACGTGCGCCGCAAGGCAGCCAACTTTTTTGTGAACCTGAGCACCCGCTACCGGGAGAATCCGGGCGGCGGCTTCACCAATAACCGCTATGACAGCCAGCGCATCCTCTCGCTGTCAGATGAGGAAGAGCCCCTGACCTACAACCGGCTCAACCAGGATCGGGAGCGCATGCGTACGGGCTGGTCGCACAACATCCGCCTGGGCTCCGATGTGTACCTCAACCAGCACAATACCCTTACCGGATCCTTTTTGTACAGCACCGGCCCCGGCGTCAATACCTCCAGCCTCACCAACAACTTTCTGCTGGGCCAAAACCTGCAGATCTTCAGCCTCCGGGAAGAAGTAGAAAACGAGCAGGACCAGAACCTGGAGTGGGCCCTGGATTACCGCAAAACCTTTGATAAAAAAGACCGTCTGCTCACCGGTACGGTGCAGTACCGCCTGCGTACCGAAGAAGAACTGGCCGATTTTAATGAGCGCTACTTTCTGCCCGGCCGGGAGCCGGCCCCGCGCATGCCCGACATTCAGCGCTCCGATAATGACGAAAGCCAGCAAAACACCCTGATCCAGTTTGATTATGTAGACCCCATTGGCGACAAAGGCCAGTGGGAAATGGGTACGCGCAACAGCTTTCGCCGCATCAATACCGATTACCGGGTAGACTCCCTCTCAGGTGGCACCTACTTCCCCATGGACCGTTTCAACAATAATTTTGAGTATGTTGAAGACATTTATGCCCTTTATGCCCAGCTGGGCATGAAGCATGAGCCCTTCTCCTACCAGCTGGGGCTGCGGGCCGAGTACAGTGTGATTGATACCGAACTTAAAACCACGGGAGAAGAAAACTCCAGGGATTACCTGAACCTCTTCCCCTCGGCTTTTCTGACCTATAGCTTTTCCAAGCTTTCATCGCTGCAGCTTAGCTACAGCCGCCGGGTGCGCCGCCCGGGCTTCCGGGAGCTGAACCCCTTCCGCTCCTTTACCGATCCGCGCAACATTCGCCTGGGCAATCCCAACCTTGACCCTGAGTTTACGCACTCTATGGAACTGGGCTACCTGCGCAACTTCAGCAAGGGGTCGCTCACCAGTAGCCTGTTCTACCGCCATACCGAAGGCCTCATTCAGTGGTATAGCACGCTGGAAGCTACCCCCGGCGAGGGCACGGATGATCAGGAGAACATTACCATCATCAATCAGCCGCTCAACCTGGGCACCCGGGATGATCTGGGGGTAGAGCTGGTCGGCTCCTTTGACCTGAACAAGTGGTGGACAATCAACCAAAGCCTGAACGTGTTCCATTCCACCACCAATGCAAGCAACATTGACCAGGAACTGGCCACCCGGGAAAACCTGTCGGTGCAGACCCTGGGCTGGCAGACCCGTTTCAACAGCCGCATGCGCCTGGGCAAGGGGCTTAACCTGCAGCAGACCTTCTTTTACATGGGACCTCAGGATATGCCCCAGGGCCGCCGCCTCTCCATGTACATGCTCAACCTGGGGGCCAGCAAAGACATCCTCAACAACAAGGCCACCATTTCGCTGAGTGTGGATGACCTGCTGAACAGCCGCAAATGGCGCATGGAGCGCCTGGGCACCGGCTTTACCTCCGAGTCGGAATTCCAGTGGCGCCGCCGCTCGGTGAGCATTAACTTCAACTACCGCCTGAATCAGGACCGCCGCTCCAGCCGCAAAGACAACCGGCAGGATCGTCAGGAACGTCAGGAAGGGAATGGCGAAGAAATGGGCGAGTTTTAAGCAACGTGCCACTGGTACAAAAGAGCCCCAGCCTATACCCAGGCTGGGGCCCTTTTATTTTGGTCCGATAAGGGGCACGCCCAGCTACCACCCAAGCCATGGCATATCCGCTGCCGGCTGAGCGGCCTGGCTTAGGCCTGTGGCACTTCCAGCAGGGATATTTCTGCCAGCGGACCCGATACTGGTATAGGGTCCTGCTGCTCGGCAGGGGGTGTTGTGCTGCGGCTGGCATACCAGCGGCGGGTCTTCACTTTTAGCAATTCCCGCTCCAGGATCATATGGGCAATTTGCCGTGAGGGACTATCGGCCAGCAGGGCCTCCCGAAATTTATGATCGGGAATATCAATGCGGTAAAGCGCCTGCATGAGGCGCTCCATGTCTCTTTCCAGCAGATAGGCTACCTGCCTGTGGAGGGCGTCTAAAAAATCCTGCTGACTGGCGGTAGCCAGCAGGGCCTGGTGCTGTTCTTCCAGCACCCCATGCTGCTGCAGAAGCCGGGCGGCTTCTTCTAATTCAGAATGTTGCATGCACGATTGAAATAAGGTGGAGCTTAGCCTGCTATACGGGTTTAAAGGATAAAAAGATAAGCGCAACTCTTGTTTTATTGCCTGTAGAGCGGGACTTTTTTCGTGCAGCCAGGCAGCAGAGCCTATAGCACCCCGGGGGCTGCCGCAGCAGGCGTGTCATGCCCCGGCTACCCTAGCGAATATGGCCCTGGCTGTTGATCTCATCCAGGTCATAATCTTTGCCAATGCCCCAGCGCACCAGCTCGGCCAGTTCGTACTGCTCCAGGCTGATGCTGTCCTTCACCAGGTAGTTCTGGTTAGAGAGCCGCCGCATTACGGTAAACTCCCGTGTTTCGCCATAATTGGTTATCCTGTATGTATGCCCTACCCGCAGGGCATCAAATGCCATCGCCATGTATTCTCAATTAATCCCCAAAAGAAAGCGCTTCTCCCGAAAGAAAAGCGCTTTTTGCCAAATAGTTCAAATTATTTCTTCACCAGCCGGTGGTGGCTGGTATAGGTGCCGGCGGTAATTTCCAGCACATACAAGCCGGCCGGCAGGTGCTGCAGCTGCCCAATGGGCATAATGGTTTCTCCCTTCTGCACATGCAACTGCTGCTCTGCCAGCAGGCGGCCATCGCTGTGGAGCACCCGCAGCTGCACCTGCTGATCCCGGCTGCCCTGCAGGTTCACTACCAGGTTGTGGGTGAAGGGGTTGGGGTAAATGCCGTTTACGGTAAAGTGGGGATTGCTCAGCTGCACCAGTACCACCGGGCTATACTCCCGGCTGCCGTCAATATCTACCTGTTCCAGGCGGTAGTAGAGCGGGCCGGCCAGCACCTCGGCTACGCCCACATCGCTAAAGGTGTAGGCCAGTTCCTGCTGGCTGTTGCCCTCAGCCGCTTTGGAAGCGATGCTGCCCAGGGTAGTAAAGTCTACTCCATCCCGGGAGCGCTGCACCAGAAAGTGGCTGTTACCTTCTTCGGTAGCCGTGCGCCACTGCAGCACAACGTCCTTGCCCCTGAGCGCTGCGTCAAAGCTGATGAGGGTTACGGGCAGGGGCGCCTGCGGGTTGGTGGTGCCAAAGGTAAAGATGCCCCGATCGCCCCCCTGGTTTCCAAAGCTGGACAGGCCCGGTGCCGACCGTAGCCGTCCCTCTTCGGGATCAGCAGCCGATTCCATTCCGTCATTCCCCTCATCCCGCCACCGGCTATCGTCCCTGCTCCAGCGGGCTACAAGCAGGTCTTCTTCCGCTACCTCTGCAATGCCCGATTGCTCATCCCAGTAAAGGGCCAGCTGGGCTGCAGCCGATCCGCCCAGCTGCTGTACCGTCCAGTACTCCTGCTCTGATACCTGAGCCACCTCCTCAAAGGCGGCGGGATAGGCAGCGGGATCAGTAGGCACAGGGGCTGCCTCAGCATGGTAGGCCACTTTGAAGGAGGTAGTGCGATCCTGTTCGGTGATGACTGCCACCTGCCCCAGCCGGCCGGCATCCCCCACCGGAAACACGAAGTCCTCGGCCCGGCTAAAATGTTTAAGCATGGGTCCGGATATATAAGCCGTATTAGAAGGATTGCCGTCTACTGCAGCATCGGGGCCCAGGCTTAGCAGGCTTTCTTCAGAGCTATAGAGCACCCCCTCTTCCAGCACCAGGGAGTGGCGTACAGAAAGGGTCTGAATCTCCTCCAGCCGTTTATCGCCCCCGCCGGTCAGCCGTAGCCTCCAGATCTCCAGTTCTGCTGTACTGTTGATGGTTTGCCGGGCAGCTCCATTGAGGGTAAGGGTACCTTGCCCTGCTTGCCAGTTTCCCTCATTTCGCAGCACCCCCATCAGCCGGATCTCTCCCGGGGCTGTGTACTGAATGGCGCCCCGGTTTGTAATGCCCTCCAGAAGGGGGTTTTGCAGCCCGCACTGTTGCAGCAGTGCATTGGCTGAGCCGATGGTAACACTTGCCCCCTCCAGCACCACCAGATTACGATAGTAGGCATTTGGGCTGGTGATCTGGGGCTGAAAACGCACAGTTTGCTCCCATATGCGGGTACCATTGGGCAAAACACCTACCAGATTATTGGCCTCACAATCCGGTACCTGGCCCCGGCTCCAGTTGGCGGGATTGTCCCAGCGGCTGTCCTGTACCCCTATCCAGGCATTAAAGGCTTCGCTGGCCCCCATATCGGGATTGATGCGCACCACCTGGTCTATATCGGTGCCAACGTCTGCCAGCTCGGTGCCGGCATCAATGGTGGGGCTTTGGGGTGAAAGGGTCTCCAGTATGCGCAAATTACAGGCCTGTGGATCTACAAAGTAGCGTTCAACATTCTGGCTGATGGAGGCCAGGTCGTGCGACTGCCCCCCTGCTGCCAGGGTCATCTGCTGCCACTGCGGCAGATTGGCGGCCGAGTTGCCGGCGATGTAGCCAAAATCAGGATAGGGTGCTACCTCCCGGGCCTGGTAGAGCAGGTTATGGTTGGAGGAAATTCCGCTGCTGAGGCGGCTGTAGATCAGGTAATTTACCCCCTCTGTGGCCCGGGTATCCAGCAAAATATTATTTTTGATATCAATGGGCGCACTGCCCTCCCGCCGCAGCAGGTGGCTGGTACGGGCAGAGGCATTGCCCGGCCCATACATATATAAGGTGTTGTAGTAAACCTTTACCGGCTGCTGGGCGGCGCTGTTGAGATACAGTCCGTGCAGGGAGGTGGTGCTTTGGGCCTGGGGAGTGGCAAGGGCCAGCATGTTGTTGGCAATCAGCAGCCCGCCACTCACATGCTGGGTATAGATGCCGGTGCTCCCATACAGCAGCGGGCTGATGGCAACGGCCTCTCCAAAGCTGCTGCCGTTGCGCAGATCACAGATCATATTCCGCTCTATGCGGGCCTGCGCAGCTGTGCCCCGGTACACAATCCCAATCAGATCGGCGCCCAGCCGGCCGCTCACATCCGCTGCTATGTTGCGGATGCTATTGTCCCGGATGTCGGGCACATTGGCCTGGCTATCTATGAATATGCCGCGGAACGTAAGATAGCTACCCCCTGCCCCGCTCCGGTTCCCCTTTAGTAGTACCCCCTCTATGCGATTGCCCACCACCGAGCCGGCCGTTTGCAGGGCCGGCCGGTTGCGAAACTGGATGGGGATAATGGCGTAGCCGCCCTGCAGCACACTGGCCTGCCCTGTAGAAATGGCAGTAAGCCCATAAAACTCGTTCTTCACAAAATCCACCCTGCCGGCATAGGCTACCGCCGAGAGGGCAAGCGCATCCCCTTCCAGCGGTGTGGCGCTGGTTTCGGCCGTAATGTTGGCAATCCTGTTATGCTCAAACAGCGCAGCCCCCTGCGGCGACTCAAAGCTTAGGGGCAGTATGCTGGCATAGGCCTGCTGGGGGCTGGTGGTGATAATGTGCAGGGGGGCTCCCCCGGCAAAGGGCTGCTGTCCGCCAAAATAATTCTGACGAATGGTATAATCTGTACCGGAAAGAATGCGGATGCCCCGCAGGCTAAAGACATCGGACGAGGAATGGGTAAAGGTTGCCTGCCGCAGGTAGAAGTGATTTTGGTCAATGGTCCAGTTGGTGGAACCGGGGCCCAGCAGCAGCTCGGACGGATAATCGGGAGAAGCGCTGCCCTTGGCGCCAAAGCTGTAGAACTCATTACCCTGCACAAGCACCGCTTCATTGGGGCTGTTTTCTGCGGAACGGGAGGCCAGGGCATTTACCGGATACTGCTCTTCATAGCCTCCAATTTCATTATACTCAATAGTGGCATGGCTATTACCCCCGGCAGTCCCATTCAGAAAAATCACTCCCTGCTGTGGATCGCTGCTGCGGCCCTGCAGCAGGCAGTAGCCCAGGTACACATGGGTAGCACCCCTTTCCAGACCTATGGTTGGTGCAGTACCCGTATTGCGAAAGAGCAGGCCCTCTGGCACCTGCAGGCCGCTGGATCCGTTGGTGCTGCTGCGGCCATCAAGCCGCACCCAGTCGGCCCCGTTGAGCCGGATAAGGGCCCCTCTGGCTACATCGCTGCTGCCGCTGATCTGATAGGGCGTATTGCCGGGCCTGGGCCGGATGCTGATGGTATGTTGTGCACTGGCGCCGCTTAGTTCATTGAGGGCATGCTCACCGGTTTCATCGGGCAGGTGGCTGATCACCTCAAATACAAAAGGCCCATTGATTGCCTGCAGCTGGTTAAGCGCATGAAAAACACCCCCTGTGCGGGTAAGGCTGCTAAAATCCCCACCAACCCCTACCGTGTAGGTGCCCCCAGCCGGATTAAGGGCCGGAGGGGGTATATAGGCAGGCACGGACTCTATCAGAAAATTATCAAAATCGGCCAGGCCGGTGGCATTGGTATTGCGGGTTACGAACTTGATCTCCTGCAGGGGGGCGGGATTTGCCTGAACGGCTGCCTGTGCAGGCGCATCGTTGACCACCAGGGCCTGTCCTGCCCAGATATCTACCCCCTGATGGGGTATTGTCTCAGGCAGGCCATTGGGCGCCAGATAGGTAAAAGCCCCTCCGGAATTATTCAGAAAGATGCTGATAGTGGTGCCACTGGCCGCAGTATGGCCGCCATTTGCCGTAT
The DNA here is from genome assembly GCF_000348925.1 of Cesiribacter andamanensis AMV16. GTDB lineage: Bacteria > Bacteroidota > Bacteroidia > Cytophagales > Cyclobacteriaceae > Cesiribacter > Cesiribacter andamanensis. Next base: position 23,628 of record NZ_AODQ01000011.1, read on the forward strand.
TGTTAACCCGGTTCTCGATGCGGAAGCGGTCTGGCCCCGCCCACCGAAGCTCAACGGACGCAAACCGGCGGGCGTATTCAGGAAAATTTCGGTCGCGGGAAAGATCCCGCCCCACAAAAAAGGAGCCGAACGATACCGTCTGCCCGGCCCCAAGTCCGGGTGCCGATGTGCTCAGGTCAAACTGCAGACGCATGACGGCAGGGGTTTCAAACCCCTGATCTTTGATCCAGTATACCTGATTGTTGCTCTCCTTGCTGAGGCGCAGCACCCGTCGGCCCTGCAGGCTGGCCAGCGAAAAGGTGGTGTTGCCATCGGTTGAGGTCTGCAACAGCACATTTACCTGCTGTGCAGAGGGATTAGTGGCCTGCGAAAATTCAGAAAGCGAGCCCAGCCTCTCAAAATCCTGCACCAGGATCTGCGCAGGCGCCCGCAGTGAAAGGAGTAGCAAAAAGGAGATAAAGGTAAGGGAGAGAAAGGAGGGGGATTGCGCCGGGGGGGTGTGTAAATGTAGTTGCATAGGCTTCTTCTTTTGCACTATTCATACAGCTCTGTGAAGCTTTCACCCTTATATACCCGCTTGCGGTAGCAAGTGTTACCAATGCGGCTAAAATTCTTACCACCACACAATCAGCCATTTACCAGCCACTTTTCCGGAAACAGATCTTTGTTTGGCCACTGATCAGGCAGCATAAAAAAAACCGGTGCGTTTTGCACCGGCTTTGTATTTCCTTTTGGCTAGCCTTTTAAGTTACTGCTTCTTTCTGCGGGTAGAGGTGTTTTTCGTAGTTTTCTTCATTCATCCAAAAATCCCGGCACTCCTGCCGGCATTTTTCCAGAAAGTCCGGATCGCGCTTCAGCTCCTTCCACTGGCCCAGGCCTACCTTCTCACACATCTTAAAGAAAGTGTCGCCCTGTCCCTTGGGCTTTATTTTTACCAGCGAACTCAGTAAGGGTCTGCCCTGCTTAAACTCTTCTGTGCTAATCTCATTCAAAATCTCTCCCAGCATGTTCTTTTCATGATTGCTTTCCAGGTTCAATCCAAGGCTCATCTGGTACACCAGATTGGGATAGGATATGGGAGATTCATCTAGACGGGCAATCTGGATCAGCTTTTTTCTAATACGTTCGTTCATAGACTAAAAAGTAAAATAGCACCTAAACCTTTCAGACAAGGCCTCGTTTAATAGGCCTTATTTATGTATAACCCCAAAAAGGGGCGAATGGTTTAGCCTTTTACAGGCAAAAAGCCAGCTTTATAGGCTGGCTTTTGCACGTATCTACGGTAGGCTATTCTAGAAGCCAAGTACCTGCACATTCATGGCAAAGTTGCAGCTTTCGCAATCGCGGGCCTTGTAGGTGGCTATGCCAATCACATCGCCTTCCATATTCATCACCGGGCTGCCGCTGCTACCCGGGGAGATGGCCGCATCAATCTGGATTACGGCCTCCTTCATGCCCTGATCCCGCACAGCGGATACAATGCCGCGGGTAATGGTGCTTTCCAGCCCGCGGGGATTGCCCAGCACAAAGATATCGGTACCCTTGCGGGGGGTCTTGGAGGCAGGCTTCAGAAAGGGGTATTCCTCGCCCTCGGCCAGGTCTACCTTAAACACAATATAATCGTAGTTCTTATCCTTGGCAATGATATCGGTAACGCGGTAGCGGCTGCCATTGGCGGTACGGATCATCCACTCGGTACCGCCTTCAAACACATGGTAGTTGCTTACGCACAGGCCGTTTTCCTGCAGAAAGAAACCAGTACCCTGGCTTACGGTCTTGCCCTTTTCATCGCGGCCCAGCACCAGAAACACGCACTGCTCGGCATACTCCACCAGATCGGCAAAGCTGGAGAACTCGGTCTTTACCGGGGTGGTGGTAATGGGTTTGAGCGATTTTTTTACCGGCCCGGCTTCGGGTATGTTTTCAGAGGGGCGGTGGGTGGTAAGGGTAGAATAGGAAGAGAATACCCGCAGGCTGTCGGTGAGCCAGGCATCATTCATAGAGGCCAGGCCATGCTGCAGGATCTGTGCATTCAGGTGCAGGCCATCTACGGTGGCGTAGCCCCATACTTCCTGGGCCTCGCTGGTATTGGGGTAGTTGCTGCGGTCAAACACCACCCGTACCTTGTTGTGCAGGGCCTTGTCTTCCAGGTACTCCTGGCTGGCACTGCTGGGCTCTACGCCAATCAGATGCACCTTTTTGCCGCTTTTCAGCACAAGGGTATTACCGTCTTCTACCTGCACCACATAGTGCGGGATGTCTTCAAAATCTGTACTGCAGGCTACTGCTCCTAGTGCAAACAGACCTGCCAACCAACTAGTTCTCCAATTCTTCATGCTCCCGTTGCTGTAATTGCCCCGTTTTGGGGATTATCTGGATTAGAAACCTCCTGTTCTTTCCTTCTTCCGTAGTGCCATGGCGACCGCTGCCCCAAATTCCGCTTCCTGCAATGATCACCTCAAAATTATCTTTATCAAAGATGATGCCCTTATTCAGAGGGTGGTGAGCGCAAGCGCCCGCTGATAACTTAATAGATACGTACGCTGAATAAATTCCGGGTCCTGATTGATTTCCTGATTTTTTGGATCGCGGGCCGCCATTCCTTCTACAACAACAAGGTACTTCACATCCAGCTCATTCGCAATAGAGGCCCGGTCTGCCTCCTCCAGCAGGGCTTGTAACTGTTTGCCCGCTTCTACTAAGTTTTTGGTATATTTTTGAGGTATCTGGTACCCCCACTGTTCAAACTGAACCGGCACCATAAGCTCATAGCGCTGATTTTGGGGCTGAAACTCGAAATAAGGGCTTTCATCCAACCTATGTAAGGCTTGTTCCAATTCTTTAATTTTTTTGTAGTTGGTGGCCCATAATTCCAGCTGCTCTTCCCGCTGGCGAAAAAGCCTGAAACTCAAAACAAAGAGCACCATCATCACTACAAAAAGGGCTGTGAGCAGATCGGCATAGCTGGGCCAGAAAAAGCCTGAGGAAGCGCGCATCGACATGTCAGGTTTTTTGGTTAACGGCCACCCAATAAACGCTGCATCCAGCTCTTGCGTTCATTGAGCTGCTGCATATGACCATTTAATAGCTCCATTTCTTTGAGCAGGCGGCCCTGGGTCTGGCCATCCTGGTTGATCTTGCGAATGAGGTACTGCTGGCTTTCCAGCAGGTGTTTGAGCGTTTCGGCAAAGAGCTCCCGCATGCTTTGCACATCCTCTTCCATCTGGTGAATGGGCTGCAGCTGGTCGGCAATCTTCTGGTACACATTTTCACTTCTGAGCCGCTCGAAGTGCTGGCGCAGCTGCTCGCCGGCATCCTGCTCTTCGCGCTGCATCACCTGCAGGCGGCGCTGCACCAGGCGGCCAATCTCGTCGCCCGCTTCTATAAAGTGCTGCTCTATGCCGCGGGTGAGGCGTTCCATTTTCTCCTCATGCTGGGCCAGATAGCCCAGCTGCCGGCGGATCAGCTCCTCATTCTGGCGCAGATAGCCCTGCACATCGTCCAGCTGGCGCAGGTGGCTTACTATTTCCCGAATGTCGGAGGCCGCCTCCCGGCCGGTTTCCATGCTTTCGTTGAGGCGCTGCAGGTACTGGCCAAAGCGCTCAAACATGGTTTCATTCTGCTTGATCTGGTCAAAGAACTTCAGGTTGGCCTCCGTAAGCTGGGTGTAGTCCGACTCCTGCAGGCTAACTAAGAAACGCTCCTGCAGGCCTACATATTGGTTCAGGTTGGCAAAAACCGCTTTAAAATCGCTGACCCGCTGAAAAAAGTCCTGGTTAAAGCTGTCCAGCACCACTTTAAGATTATCCAGGCCCTGGCTCAGATCCGACTGTAGCTGGGGCAGCAGCTGAAGCTGCAAAAAGCTGAGCCAGTCATTGAGGCGGGCCGTGGCCTGCCGGTAGGCCTGCCGGTAGGCCAGGTTACTCAGCAGGGTAAAGAGCAGACCAAAAAAGCTGCCGCCCATGGCCACCACCACCCCCAGTAAAAAGCGCTCAATGGCGTCATCGGTAATGCCATCGGTCACAATGGCGCCCAGGCCCAGAATCACCCCCAGAAAGGTGCCCAGCAGGCCTATGTACAGGGGAGTAGCTACACTGGATTGCAGGGCGGTAGCTTCGGTCTCCAGCTTGCGCTGGCTCATGTCCCGCAGCCCTTCCAGGCCCGCTACCGTACCCCTGCTCCCCTGCAAAAAGGCCCAGATCTCGGTGAGCAGTTCGCCAAAGGCCGGCGAGGGGTCCTGAGCAGCCGGCAGCATCAGGGGCTTAGCGGTTGGGGATGCCTGCTGCTCCTGCAGCAGCTGAAAGCCCGGCTTTTGGGGCAGCTGCTCCACTTCCTGCTGGCTGAGCAGATAGGTGGTTGGGGCACCGCCTGCCCGGGGGCTTTCTTCTACAATCCAGAATTCGCCATCGCGGCCCCTGAGCTGCTGTTGCTTATCAGGCTCCTGGGCCAGCACAAAGGGGGCTCCCCCCAGCAGCAGCTCCTGCGGAGAGCGGGCCAGGCTGGCGCGGGCCTGTTGCTCGGGCTCCAGCCGCAGCTGGTCTTTTTGAGGAAAAAGAAGGGCCAGTGCAGCGGCCTGCTGCCGGTTTTGCCAGTACACCCGCAGCTGCAGGCCAATAATAAGGAGGATGACGAGGATTTCAAGTACGATCATGGCTTACTCAAAGCGAACCCTGGCTTTTTGAATAATCTTCCAGACACTCCCTTCTTTGCGCAGCCGCCCCTTTTGTTCGTTTACCACCCGGCTGGGGTTCTCTTCCATGCCGGAAAAATCACAGCCTTCTTCAAAAAAGCTCATGCCGTTTTGCATGGCATAGCGCTGTATTTCGGGATCTTCGGTTACCCAATAGTCGGCTTCGCCCTGCGGGGCTCCCCCCAGGCGAATGGTATACAGGCTATCGCGCTGCCGCTCCCGGCTGAGCTCATGCTGGTGAAACCCGCCCCTGAAGGGCATTTTATCATAATACAGCCCGGCGGTATCTTCTGTTCCGGCACTTCGCTCAGCAGCTGCCGAAGGGGGGGCTGGCTGGGCCTGAACGGCTGGCTGCTCCGGCGGAGGAGGCAATGTAGGGGACGTCTGCACTGGCGGTTGCTGCTGTTGCTGCCCGGGCTGCTGCGAGGGCTTGGGAGTATTGGCCAGCCGGGCAGCGGGCTCGGGCTTGCTTTGCTTCAGCTCTTCCTTTACCACCTTGCGCACCTCCAGCTCCGAGAGGGCTTTTTTAGCAGAAGGGGGCGCCGGGGCCTGCAGGTTGGCGATCATAAATTCATTTACCTGCTTCTCCAGGGTGCGAAACTCCCGTTTCATGCGGCTGTGGCGCTCTTCGTATTCTCTGACCCGCCAGATGCCAAAACCCGTCAGCACGAGCAGCAACAGCCATTGCAGGATCTCATTCCAGGGCAGGGGGCCAGAACCGGTATCGGCCTGGCTGGCGCCGGCTACAGGGGGATACAGGGCTTCGTTGCTCTCCTCCTCCTCAGGTCTGCTGCCGGCCAGGGGGTCGGCAGAGCCGGAAGGGGCTGGCTCAGGATCGGTCTGGCGCACCAGCAGCAACAGTTGTTGCTGCAGGCTGTCTACCCCCTGCAGGCGGGCGGGGCTGTTGCGCCGTACGGGCGACTGCCGCAGGCGGTTGGTGATTTCGCTCACCAGCTTTTGCAGCCGGGCTTCGGTGGTGGCATAGCCCTGATAAATGGCGGGTTTGTCTACCCCATTTAGGAGGCGCAGCACGCCCAGGCTGCCATCGGTACGGGTCATGGAAGCCCGCAACCCCTCCCAGCTCTGGCAGTTGAGGCTGGGCAGCAGGCTATCGGCCTGGTTATCTTCATACACAAAGCGGGTGGTTTCGCACCAGATGCGCAGCCGGCCCTGGGCAAAGGCGGCACTATCGGCCGGCGCCTGGGCAAAAAGGGGCTGGGCATACAGGCAAAGCAGCAGGGCCAGCAGGCTGAGTCGGTTAGCGGTCATAGTGGGCCTTGTAGATTTCCTTTGACCAGTTCGTAAAGGGTATGGTAAATCGGGTAGAAGAACAGGGTCTCCGGCAGCGGCTTTTCGGCCATGTTGCGGTGCTCCAGCAGGCGGTTCATGCCCAGGTGCAGGCTGTCGCTTAGCTTGCTGCTGATGGTCTTGCGCAGCCAGGGCAGGTCGGCCTCTATGGCAAAATCATCAAAGAAGCGTGTAAGCTTGTCGTTGCCCAGCACCAGATCAAAGAAGGCCTGGGCATTTTCCAGTACCCCCTGCTGCACGGCCTGATCGGCCTCCTGGTATCGAAGCGGGGTTTCGTACAGGTTCTGTCCCTGCCCGGTGCCCAGCATTTTAATGGGCTTGACCCCTTCATAATTGTGGATCTCCGGATTGAAGAACACCCCGCCATTGGCGGTGGCTTCCTTGGGCTTTTTGGCCTGAATGATGCGGAAATTTTCCGGCACCGGTTTCTGGCACACTTCTTCCAGCAGCACCCGCGTAAGCCGCTCCAGGCTGCTGGTATTGCTGCCACCGCTCAGGAAGTTGAGGTACAGGCTGCCCTTGCCGCTAAAGGTCATGTAGCGGGGTATGGCCAGGCCCAGATAGTTGATGGTTTGGGCGCTGTGGTAGATAATGGCCGTATAGTGCAGGTAAAACAGCACCCGCAGGTAACGCGCCCGGATGAACACATTGTTAAAAATGGCCGGATCTACGCTATTGAAGATGTCGTTGAACACATCGGCCGAAGTCTGGCTGATAGACTTTGCCTTAAAGGGCTTATCGGCCAGCTTCTGGTAGGCCTGCAAAAAGCCGTTGTCAATGGTAGAGATCTTGTTAAAGCCATCGCCCCAGAGCGCGTAGCCCGCAAAGCGGAAAGACGAGCCCCAGGCCGGCTGCTGCTCTACAAAAAAGAGAATGTCGGTAGAGCCACCGCCAATGTCAATGTTCAGCAGGTGATCGTGCCGGGTGGGCACCACCTCCCCGGCCGATGCCAGGTAGTAGTAGGGCGCGGCCGACTCGGTCAGGTGCAGGGGGGTACGCTGGCTGCGGAAAATGTGCTGGTAGTTGCGCGTCCATTTCTCCTCAAAAAGATTGAAGGCAAAGGCATCCAGGCTTAGGGGCGAGAACCACACCAGGCGCGTTTGCTCCAGGATGCCATCATTGAGCGCCACCTTGTGCTTGATAAGGCGCAGCAGCTCCCGGAAAAAGACATCAATACGGTCGTTGCCCTTGCGGTCCAGCTCGGTATTCCACTTGAGCTCGGTCTTGTAGGCGGTATGGGCAGGCACATCCAGCTCTTTGTTGATGCCAAAGCCTATGTTGATGTTGCCCAGCATATCGGTAGGCCGGGCGGTAAAATCACTTACCTCGCAGCTGGCCGTACGAATGGGGAAATGCACCTCGGCCCCGCTGGCCTGCCCCCCGATGAGGTAAGGAACAAACTCGCGGTTCACCACCGTATCAATCTCCATGGCCCGGTGCAGGGAAGCCTGCTTGAAGCGCTGCAGGGGCAGCAGGCCGGGTTCATCCGAAGGTTTGTTGAGCATGACCAGCTGCTGATCGCTCTCCTCAATGGTAAAGGGTTGTGGCGCCACGGTATTGCCGGTGGTGTAGGCAATGTGGGTGTTGGTGGTGCCAAAATCAATGGAAAAGGTAAAGCGCTTGGTGCCGGGGCCTACCTCCTGCCATTTGGGCACCAGCAGGCCCCGCACCGGCTCCTGGCCCCGCTCGGTAGCGGGGTGGATGATCTCGGCAAAATCAAAATGGGTATTGCTTACCTCATAGTAAGTAGAGCCGTAGGAGCCCTCCTGCTTGCTGATGCGGCGGGTCTTGCGTACCCCCCTACCCTCGGCCGGTTTTCCCTCGGGGGTTTCGCGCAGAATCTGGTTCTCCAGGTAAAACTGCATGTCGAACTCTCCAAAGGCGGCCTGTCCGCTTACCTCCAGGTCTACCAGCATCACCTTATAATAATCATTATAGGCGGCATCGGGCAGTTTCATGAAGGGGAATACCCCCAGGCCCAGGCGGGCATCCATGATCTTGCCTTTTTTGGGGATCTCCTGCCCGCTGGCATCGCGGGGGTTCTGCGGATTTTCGTAGTAGATCTTTTCAAAGAGAATCTGCCCCCGCTTAACCGGCACGGCCAGCTGCACTTTTACATAGGCCGGGTCTACAATAAAGGTGAGGTATTTATCCAGCTCCCGGAAGCTGAAATACTGGAAATATTCCCGCTTGATGGGCAGCAGGTAATTGAAGCGAAACAGGCGCTCCCGCTCGGCTCCGTTCTGGTACTGCACACGCCCGTAGTTAAAGCGCTCGGTGTTGAGCTCGTAGGGCAGCTCCAGCAGATAGTCTTCCAGAAAATCGCCGGTGGTCAGGTAGGGGTATTTATCGGACAGGCCGGGCAGTATGCGGCTTTCAGCAGGGGCACTGTCCTTCAGGGGTACATCGGTCTCCTGCTGCCAGGGGCCGGACACATAATTCCAGCCCGGGTAATGGCCCGATTTAAGAATAAGGGGCAGACGGTCGGTGGCAGGGGTGCGGCTGGGCTGCAGCACAAAATCACTTACGGCCGCCACATTGATGTTACCGGCCGGGGCCGAGGCCAGGCGTACCTCCCCTACCGCCACCTGGCTGTTGGTATCGTCCCGCAGGGCCTCATACTCGTTCAGGAAGTTATCGGGCCCGTAGCCGGCCTCAAACTGCAGCTGGTTGAGCTGCTGCTGCAGCTGGGGCTCTGCCTGGCGCTGCGAGAGGGTCAGGTACTCATACATGGGCTGGCACTTGCCCTTTAGGATCGGCCAGGCCTGAAAGAGCTTGCTCAGGTAGAGCTGAAAATCATCGGGCCGCTGGTAGAGGGGCACCGGGCTCTCAAAAAGGCGGTAGCCCTTGCTGCTGCTTAGGTCCAGCCCGCCCAGATCGGGCAGGGTAAACACCAGCGTAAAGGGGCTGGTGCCGGCTATGATCTTGTAGTTGTAGTAGATCAGGTATACATCCGTAAAGCCGGCAAAGGGGCTTTTGGGATTAGTGTAATTTAGGAACAGCTGCAGCGTGTTGGCCAGCAGCTGGTGCTGGGGGGTGGCGCTGAGCTGCTGTAGCTTTTCATTGATGTTCCAGCGGCGGATGAGCAGGCGCTTTTCGGCCTGCTGGTATTTCTGAAAGTTGTAGAGCAGCTCCAGCACATCCAGGCATTGGGACACCATGCGGTGGTAAATGGTATTGTCGCTGAGGTCCTGCCTGGGCGAGTTCACCACAAACTCAAAGGCCGTGCGGAACAGGTGCATGCGCGCCAGCGGCGAGGGAATAGAGGTAGACACCCGCCTGGCCCGGCCCCCGCTGGGGTCTGAGATGTGCTGAATCAGGCTGCTGTCGATCTGAACACTTTGCTTCCAGCCTTCCAGTTCGGTAGAAGCATTCGTATGGAGTCGGAGTACTTTCGCCATAAAAAAGGGGGTATCAGATGCCGGGCATCTTGCTGGTGTAAAAATCTTCGGTAACGTGGTTGAACATCTTCAGGAACTTGCGGTTGGGATTGGCCTCGGAGGTGAGGTTGCGCTCCTCCTTGTTGAGGCGTACCACAAAGCCATCCTGGGTAATGCCCTTGTTGAAGAAGCTGCGGCTCACCGGCTTGCCCTGTACCAGCAGGTTCAGGTCCTGGGTGCTCAGGTTAAAGGGGGCAAAGCTGCGCTTGTTGCGGGCCAGCTCTTCCAGCCAGGCAAAGTAGCCCCATTGCTTGTTTTCCAGAAAATGACGCAGCTCTTTGTGGAAGCTGTCATTGGCAAAGGCAGCATCCAGGTTCAGGGCCTTGTAGTAGTTCTTGCCGGCATCTTCCCGGATCATATCCTTATAATACTTGGCAAAGAGCTGAAACTTGACCATCTGCTGCCCGATGCGGTGCAGGGTCTCCTCATAAAGCTGCTCAAAGGTGATGGAGGGAGCATCCTGCCGCAGGCCGTATTCGTGGAAGAGGGTTTCCTCGCCAAAATCGGCATCCTGGTAGTCCATAAAGTCGATGATGGACAGGGCCGCCAGTACCTCTACCAGGTGGGCATCGTTGCGCTGGCTGGCGCCGCCGGGCCGGTTCTCGTAGGGGGTATCCGGATTGTCGGCAATGTAGTAGAGGCCGTTTACTCCATGCAGGTTGTTTTTATAATAGGCCAGGGCATCGCGGGTTTTGGTAATGAAGGCATTGGAGTCGATCACACTTTCATTTTCGGTCTGCAGCCCAAAGTAGGGCTTCACCGTAATGGCCCCGATAATGGCCGAGGAGATCTCGCCCGCATTTTGCAGGCCGGAGTTGGGGTTGCGCAGGTTTTTGATCAGCAGCGGAAAGCCCGCCGCCCCCGTGCCGCCAAAAATGGAGCTAATGATAAAGATGCGGTCGCCCTTGCGGAAGTTATCGGCAAAAAAGCGCAGCTCCGGGGAGTTGATCAGCTTGTTGAGCACCACGCTGCCCACATTGGGACTGCCCTTGAAGCCAATGGTCAGGGGGCTGTTGAGGTTATCCTGCGTATAGAGCAGCTGCACCAGGGCCTGGGTGTCGGGGTCCATCTCATTAAAGTGGATAAACTCCTTAAAGCTCTGGTTGATGCCCCCAAAATCAAAGGTAAAGGCATCCTTTACCCGGCCTTCGCCGCGGGTATCCATATCGGCCAGTTTGCTGATATCGGTCTTGAAAAAGCCGCTGTCATGCCCGGCTACCCCCTGCAGGCGCTTGTAGCTTTTGAGCATTTCTACCGTGCGGTTAAGGTCGGCATTCTGCGTATCGGGGTCTACGATAATGGGGATGACCGTATCGGCCTTGATATCCACGCCGGCGGCCATAAGCATGCCAAAGGAGCGCAGCACCCGGGCGCCTGTGCCCCCTATACCGAATATGAAAAGTTTAGCCATAGTTAAGTTGAGTTAAGCCGGAAACAAAGAAGCTGTTTTGGGCGGAAATGTTCGCTGCCAGACCGCAGGCAAGGGCCGGGGAGCTGGTGGCAAAACGGTGCGTGCATGCCCAAACACCCCCTTGCGCAGCGGCTGGGTCAAGGGGTCTCCCCCTGCTATCCAAGTGTTAAAAAGGCGTTCGGGCAGCGTTGTACGAACGCCACTTTAGCAGTAACGAAAACAAAAAGAAAAACAGTGCGCTGTAAAAGGCATTGGCAAAGGCAAACCAGTATACGTATGAATCAGGCGTTACCTCATGCAGGCGGCAATAATAAATGGCGTAGCCAAACGCAATACCGGCATTGATCAGGAGCATGCCCAGCCAGTGATACCAGTGGCTGAAGCGGGCGGTGCGCATGACATGGTTCAGTACATAGTAATACACCAGTACCAGCACCAGGGTGATCAGCAACAGGCTTACCCCGCCTACATCGGGAAAGATCTCGCTCCGGTACAGGGGGGTCTCCATAGGCGGCTCCGGTTTGCCGATGAGCAGCTCATACAAGAACCGAAAAACGTTTTTCATACTTAGTTGGCTTTCTTAATGCTAAGGTCAAGGGCAAAAACAGGCTCCCGTTCTTGCGGATAGAGCCTGCGCACCCCTTCCAGGATCTCGGTAAGGGCAAAGGTGCGCGGGCCGGAATCGTTGGGGTTTCGGTCGTCATCGGTGGTCCAGGCCTCGGCCCACTGGGGGCGGTTGGCGGGCAGCGTCAGGCGCAGGTTCAGGGGGCTGTTGCGGTCATCCAGGCTGGCCACCTTTAGTTTTACCAGATGGGTGTAGCACTCCAGCAGCTGCCGGTCTTTGGTGCTTACCTGCTCCTTTTCTGAAAAATCCTGCCGGTTCCAGACCCCTTCCACTTCGGTAGTGCCGTTGCTGGACTGCACCTGCAGGTGTCGGCTCAGATAATCGGGGGTTCTGTACTGGCTGGGCAGGGCCTCCAGGTTGAGGCCTACGCTAAAAGACACCTCACCCTGGCGCAGTTCCTGGGTATTGTCGATGAGGATGGTCTGCGCATCGCCGGCCAGATACCAGCTACCCGAGCGGCCCGAGCCCGGCACTACCCCATAAGCCGGAGCGCGGCGGGCATAGCCGCTTTGCATGCTGGCCGCCACCGGGCTGCGAAAGAGGCGGGCCGCCATCATGCGCACGGCCGGTTCGGGGCCTATGATCCATACATAGTAGGGAATGTCTGTTTCGCAGCAATTGGCTACGGGGCTTGCCTTGGGGCTGGCTTTGGAGCCTGCCGGGTAAAACGTGCCCCTGAACTCCGACTGAAATCCATAGACCGCTACCACCATGCCTTTGTCCTGCAGGGGAAGCAAGGCCCGCCGGATGTCGTTGGAGACATAATCCCGATCCCGGGTATTGGGGGGCGAATAGATAAAGTCCGAGATAAAGATGCTTACCTGGCCCTGGCTGGCATAGCGACCGGCAATCTGGCTCAGCAGGTTAGGAATGGGCGTGCTGGCCCCGGCCTGTGCCAGCCCTTGCCGCAGCATGCTCTGAAAACGGTCATAGCCAATGGGGCGGATATTGTCCTGAGCCGTATAGAGCCGCAGCAGGCCCACGGCCTCCTTGTTGCTTTCGGCATTGGCCAGGATATCATCTACCTGCTGCTGAAAGGCAGTCTGGCGGCTTTGGGTAGGCATAAAGCCCTTCATGCTGCCACTGGTCTCTACAATGATGTTGAGCGTATCCACACGGCTGGCAATGGAAACCGCGGGCGCTGTGCTGCAGCCTGCATCTGCCGATACAGGCTGCTCACTATCGGCGCCACAGGCTGTGCATACCAAAATACCCAGACAGAATACAAAAAGGTTTCTGCAAGTCATAGTCAAAAATGGAGGCAGCCATAGCCGCTTGGTCTAGTGCTTAACGTCTCCGGAAGCGATTTAATATATATACGACCAGCGCAACTATGAGGACTACGATAATAATGCCTACCCACATGCCGGCTTCAAAAATTCCGAGTACCACATCGCAGCTGGTAGCGCCAATTAACAAAAAAAGGAATAAAAATACGGTTTGCGGCTTCATAAATAATGGTTTTTATTTACCCTAACCCAACGGACTGCCTAATTGTTGCTTTCAAACAATCCGGCCCTTAACACTGTTTTTATCCCAGGCCGTATCCCGGTTTTTTAATAGTCACAGAATCAAAATATTATCGATGGAATCTAATACACTTGCCATTGTACTCATACTTGCCGCAGCCCTTATTCCCATTGCTGCTATTTTATTGACCATGCGGGCCATTCGTAAAAAAAGAGCCCGGGGCAATGAGCGCAGCGAGGACAAAACCTTCACATCGGTTAAAGAAGAGCGGCTCCGAAAAAGGGGCGATTTGTAGGCATAAAAAATCCCGTCGGCATCTGAAGCCGACGGGATTTTTCTTTTTGGTTTATTGGCTAGTATGTGTAGGCTGCTTATCGCAAAATATAGAGCTTTCCAAATTCCTGTTTAAAGGCCTTATCGCCCTTGGTAGCCCGGTGTTTCCACAAGGTCGCATTGCTGCCGCCAAACACCACCCGGTACAGATAGACCCCATTGGCCAGGCGGTCGCCCCACTCATCGGTACCATCCCAGGCATATTGCGTCAGGTTATTGCCAATGCGCAGGGGGCCCAGCTCCTCTTTCATGATCTCCCGCACCACCTTGCCGCTTACGGTCATGATCTGGATCTTGAGATCGTCCGGAATCTCATTGCCTGTAAGGGTAAAGGCAAAACGGGTAGCCGTAGAAAAGGGGTTCGGATAGGGGTAAAAGTGCGTAACGGACGACTCGCTCACCACCTCAAAAGCGATGGTATAGGGGCGGGTACCGGCTTTGTTGCCGCTGGCATCCTCGGCCTGTACCTGCAGGGTATAGAGACCATCTTCCAGTGGTCCGGCCGAAAACTCTATCCGGCAATTCTCCTGCGGTGAGGCGGGATAAAAGCGTACCGCTGCACTTTGCAGGCTGATGCGCTCGGCGGTGCAGCCTTCGCACTCCCGCTTCAGGTAGAGGTGAATGCCGGTGGTATCCTGCTTGAGGCGCACGCGGTTTTCATCCCGGATCATGACCGAGATCAGCGGGTTGGGGCTTACAATCTCTCCGGAGGTAATGTAGGACCCATCAAAGGCCACATCGATGAAGGGATGCAGGCTATCGCCCCTCACCCGCATGAAGTTGCGGGCATCAAAGACGTTGTTTACCAGGGTGACTTCGGTGGTCGGATAGGGATTCACCCGCAACTGCAGGTTGTTGTCGCCCAGGTTTTTATCCGAGTGCATGGGGCGGGCAAAGCGTACCGTATCGCCGGGGGCAGGTGCCTTGATCTTGAAGTTTAGCTGCTGGGTAGTGCTCTTATTGACATTGAACATGCTGGAGCGCACCTCCAGCGAATCGGCGGCGTAGGCCTGGTCGGAAATGTTTACGAATTTAAAGCCGGGCCTGAGCACCACTCCTTCTCCTACCGTATAGCTCCGCTGCAGTGTATCGCTGGTCAGCAGCACCCCTTCCGGCAGGGGCTGATAACCTACTCGCCAGAACCTGAGTTGGGGCGGAGTTTGGTTTTCGGGATCATTTACCTGAATGCGCAACTTCAGATAGGGGTACTGGGCAGCATCTACTGTCAGGGGCGTAGTGCCGGACTTGCTGATCTGCTGCAGCTCTGTTTCCTGCTGCTGGGCGGTTACGCCAACCACCTTCAGCTCCCAGGAGTCTCCTGCCTGCTCTTTCATGACAATGGCCAGATCCTGCCAGTTGGACGCCGGCCCGATGATGGGGGTTTCGATTGTTCCAATGCCCGGAGTACCTGTAATTGTTTCCGTCAGCTGAATAAGCTGCTGGTTGGCTGGAAGCGCCTCAGCAGATTTATCGGCTACTGCAACTTTAGCGGTACCAGGGGCAGCTCCTTTCCGCCCCAGAATTACAAGAGGCTCACCATTGGTTAGCTGATTCAATACACTTGCCTCTACTCCCAGATTTTGAACCTGCGCTTTTACAGAGGCGGGCCATTGGGTATAATTGTTGGTTCCGATAGAAAACAAGAGAACCCAATCACCTTCCGGCACTTCAATTAAATAGCGCTCCAGATTATAGCCATCGTTATTGCCACCCACAACATCATGTGCCTGAAAGTTATTGATGATCTGCGGCACAGTACCACAGGATTGCGATGCCAATACCCCCTCAGGTTTTGCCAGGGGAGCTTCAAGCTTATTTTTATCAAAGCGAACGGCATTCATTGAGTTATTGGAGCAGAAACTTCTAAGGCTGTTCACATTATACTGGGCGCCATTGATCATCAGTTCAACATCCGTATAGACCATATTGGGCGCTTTATCACCGAATGTAGTGACCCGTACAGGAAGTTCAAGTGGAACATATGACCATTTGCGTCCGCTTTCTACTTTAAGAGCAGTGAGCTTACTTTCTCTAAACTGACCCTCATGCGCCTGTGCCCAGCCCTGAGGACCATTGTGAAGGTACGTAAAGGAGCTGCTTATTTTAGAAGCATCTTCATTTTCGGCAGGAGTGGTAAGGCGGGTGTTCCAAAAGAATACAAGGGTATCTAGCGGATTAACTTTAGGTTCCGGCAGGTTTACCCTCCAGCTGGCAAGCGATCTAACCATTGCCTCATGCTGCTGCAGGGAGGTACTTGAAAAGGTGAATGTTGTATCGAGCTGAAAAGCAATGCCCCTTATAGGATGCAACAGGTTCACCCCTTGAGCGACAAGCGTTACCTGATCTTCCTTTACAACTGCATACTTGTAGGGTAAAATATTCAGCGTACCTCCGGCCGGCAGAAATACCTGTACCTCCCCGCTGTTATTTGCCATGTCAGATTCCTGCAGCTTACCGGCTGGGTTAAGGCTTACTCTAAACGTATACAATCCAGGACCTTCTAACTGTCCGGACTCTATTTTTATGGATACAGTATCCTGAAAATAGACTGGCCGGTGGTCAAGTATGCGAAGGGTTTGAGGGGTGGTACCTTCTCTCCAGTATTCTAGCTGAACTTCCAGCGAATCTGGAACTGCTTTTCCAAAATTCCTGATAATGGCATTGATGGCCAGTGAATCTGCGCTTAAATTCAGTGGCTGTCCGTTTACAGGTTCTACAGATACATGGCTGTCATTGGTTTCATAATCTGGCAGCGCTATATCAAATAACACCAGCGTTGGATCCCCCTGTAAGATCATTTGCTGAGCCTGTGTTATTCTAATTGGCGTTACACTGCCACTGGACAAAAACCTGCGGATGGTCTCTTGCTGAATGGTACCGATAGAGGCTCCCAAAAAATTGCTATCCGCTGCTGCTACACTATAAAAATTATAGGTATACTGATGGAGCATATGGCTATACCCATTATTGCTATGGGCAATAAAATTTACAGCTCCTTTTTCTGGTGCAGATATCCAATCCTCCCCCTGCGAGACCGCAGCATTGAAAATGTTGCCGGATTCGCATCCATTTACCAAAATTCTGGTATACCGTCCTTTATTTGCATAGCCGTTGCGTGGATTAGAAGCTAGTCCTATATCAAAACTGATCACATAGGGGCCAGAATGGCCAAAAAAAGTAATTAGCCGGGTACCCTCATTTACCTCTTTTGAGATATTGATTTCCTGCACTGCACTATACTCAGACTTGGTTATGGTGGTAACATCCCCGCCAAGGTAGGGGCCCTCCGCTATAAATTCATATCCTCTCAGATAGGAACTAAATAAAGCGGCTTCTGATGCATTATTGCCCCCACTCAAATGGAGCAGCGATTTCTTCCAAAGGGATAAAGGAACAATGGCTTCATCTTCAATTACCTTATCCAGATAGGCGGCCACTTCTTCGGCTGTTCTGGCACTGATTCTACCAACTGGAAAGGCAGGTCCATATCCCGACCCATTTATATGGGCAACATAGGGTATATCACCCCCTGGCCAGCCAAAGGTAGGAACCAGATCTTTATTAACATTTGTCCAGTTTGCTGTTCTGTAATACCGATTGAGCAGGTTGATCGATTTCCCGATCAGAAACAGTCCCTTCGGCAGCTGATCCTGTGCTACATACTGCGCAAAATGGCGGATCGATAGCGGTGATACCTCGCCATAAGCGAATTGATCGATCAATTCCTGTATTTCCACTACAAGGGTATCGTAATTGCCCCCTGCAGCAGACGCCCGGTAAGCAGCGTACGCCCTTACGGGATCTTCATACCCGCCCGCCGGCTGCATCAACACTTTATTTGAGACAATTACAAAGTCAGGATTGCTGGGAAGTTGCCTGAATTGCACCCGCTTAGGCCACTGAATGCCCTGTGTTTGCGCACTTACCAGCAGCACCTGCTCAGAGTTATTTGCAGGCAGTATGCTTTTTATTTTATTCCCTTCCCGTTGATAGAAGATTCTTCGAACCGTAGTGGGATCACTAATATCATAGATACCAGCATCCGCCGGCACATTATCTATTTCGACATAGCGCTCTGATCCGGAAGGAGCAAGACGAAATACCCGTTGAACGCGTTGCTCCATATTCCAGCGACGTGCATACCGAAAACGTATATATGAAACAGATACACGTTCAATACCATCTGTACTCACCCGTACAACGGACTCATTATTTGCTATGGCCGACCAGCTAAGCGGCTCCTGGAGGTTGTAAAAAGTGGCTCCGGTAAAAGTAGCTGTATGAACCGTAGTTAAAGCCGAGCTGGTTGGCCCAACCTCAACAGGTATAGTTCTGTCTATGTTGTTGCGGCCAACAAGCTGCATAGCCAACTGAGGCGAAGGCCCTGCCGTATAGGCATCCGTTAAGTTGGTAAATGGAAAAGTTCTTGAGCCTACATTGGCGATCACAGGACCTGACCAGCCCTCCCCCTCATCGCCATAGGTTAAATAGGTATTTAAGACCCCGTTAATGTCATATACCTTTCCCACCATATAATCGCTTGTGTAAAGCTCCAGCCGCTCCTCCCAATAGTAGGGCTCGGGGCTGAGGCCGCCGGTGTTGGTGCGGTTGAACTGTTCCATGCGCTTGCCCGGCTCGCCACCGGGACGATAGGTCAGAAAGTAGGCCGTGGTATCGGAATAGAGGTTGTAAAAGTTGTGGGGCTGCAGTTCAGGGGTCAGATACAGCTCCTTATCCAGGGTGCCATCGTTCCGTTTTCCGTAAAAAAGCACGTAGTCTCCGGCCTGCAACTGCCCATCGGCCTCGCCGGCCACTTCTATGGCCTGCTCTACTCCGCGGTGAAACAGCTGCAGGCTGCGGGGGTCCAGCTGCCCTACCGGAAAGCCTACCTTCTGCATATCCTCGTAGCTGATCTTATAGATGCCATCGGCACCAATGCCAATGCGCATGTAGTGCTGATCGTAGCGAATCCACTCATTGCCAAAGGTCTGGGCCTGTAGCAGGGCCGGGCTGCTCAGCAAAATGCTCTGCAGAAGAACCAGCTGGAGTACCGTATAGAGGGTTCGGTTACTCATTCTTATTCCTGAAATTAAAGGTAAGACTAAAGATGTGGGAATAGGGGGCATCCGAGACATTGCCCAGGTCGGTAAGGGCATAGTCCAGACGGATCATGCCCAGGCGAACGCCCAGGCCACCCGTGGGCTGCATGGTGTAGCGCTTGCTACGCTCGGGATTCAGCTCCCGCACCTGCTGAAACTGCCCAATGCCCCCTCTGAGCCAGATCACCCCTTTGTAACCCAGCTCCATGCCCAGCTGGGGATCTACCGACACCGGATCGCTCTTCAGCAGCACATTGCGGGGCCCGTCAAAGGTAGTTACCAGATCGGCTGCTGCCAGCAGGCTAAGGTCTTCTCCAAACCGAAACAGGCGCCCCACCCCCAGTACGGCTTTGGGCAGGGTGATCTCCAGGCTGTTTTCCGGCACCTCATTGCCCGTTTGGGCATACACATCCTGCAGCAGCTCGGTGTTGATGGACCAGGCATTGAAGGTAGTGGTAATGTCGCGCAGCATCAGGCCCAGCTGCCAGCCCCCACGCTGCCACTGCAGGCCGGCATCCAGCCCAAAGCCCCAGGCATTGGCAAACTTGCCCACATTGCGGTGCACAATCTTGGTGCTGGCCCCCGCCCGCAGGCCCGGCACCTGCGGAATGTGGCGGGCATAGGAAAGCAGCAGCGCATAATCGGCCGCCGAAAAGAAGCGAATGTTGTCGTAATTGAGCGTACCGCTGGCATCGTACAGAAAGCGGGTGTCGGGGATATCATCTACGCCAAAGCGGATCAGGCTGATGCCCAAACTGCTCAGGGTGTCAATAGGCGTGCTGTAAGCGGCATAATCAAACTTGGCAATACCGGCAAAATGCTCGGAGTGCATCAGGGCCAGGCTATGATCGGCCTCTACCCGCAGCAGGCCTGCAGGATTCCAGTAGCCGGCGGTCACCCCCCCTACATGCGCCGCCTGCGAGCCGCTCATGGCCAGTGCCCGCGCTCCTACCCCTATGGACAAGAATTCATTGCTGTACTTGGGAGTAAGAGACTGGGCCAGTGCAGGCAGGCAACCCACACTCAGAAGAAACAAGAACCAATAGCGAAACTGCATAGGACGTAAGGAGCTGCAGCAGGCAGCCGGATAGTAAGGAGCCAGTGTATACAAAAATAGTCTATTTTCAGCTTCTTCCCATACAAAATAGGCATAAGAGGTAACAATTGCCACTTATCCTAAAAAATTGCCACTTGAAGCCCCGCCCGGCCAGATTTGGAAAGCCCGAAACTTTTTTACCTAGTACCTTGTATAACAGAGTACCTTCTTATACCTTTGTCTTAGATCCTACGCAATACCGACTCCTATGAATATCGAGAATGCACAAATACAGATGAGAAAGGGAATCCTGGAGTTCTGCATCCTGCACATCATATCCCGTGGCGAAGTATACGCCACCAATATGCTGGAAGAACTCACTGCCGCCCACATGATGGTGGTAGAAGGCACTCTCTATCCCATCCTGACCCGTCTGAAAAATGCCGGACTGGTCGAGTACAAATGGGTGGAAAGCCCTTCTGGTCCACCCCGAAAATATTACAGCCTAACCCCTACAGGTTTTGAGTCGCTGGACAAGCTGCGCGAAACCTGGCACGAACTTGCAACCTCAACTAACCAAATCATCAACCACACCCAATTAACCGGTCAGTCATGAAAAAGAGTATCAGCATAAACATCAGTGGCATGCTCTTCAACATTGAAGAAGATGCCTATGAGCGCCTCAAGCTCTACCTGGATGAGATCAAGCTTTACTTTGCCAGCTACGATGCCGACGGCGAAATTGTAACCGACATCGAAAGCCGCATTGCCGAGATCTTCTATACCAAGGTAAGCCCCAGCAAGCAGGTGATTACCCTGGGCGATGTGGAGGCCCTGATTGCCCAGATGGGCAACATACAGGATTTTGCCGCCGTGGAAGCAACCTTTGAGGAGCCACAGGCCAGAACTTCCACCCATACCAGTAGCAGCACCTATTCCAATACTGCCGCCGGCAGCGGCCCTGCTGCGGAACCGGCTGCCTCTAATAGGGGCCGCCGCCTGTACCGCGATGAAAGCCGCAAGGTAATCGGCGGTGTTGCAGCGGGTATTGCCCATTACCTGCGCATAGACCCCATGTGGATACGCCTGCTGCTGGTTGGCTTTATGGCCTTTGATGTGTTCCTGACCCTGGCCCTGAGCAGCAGCGCCCTGGTGGTAGCCTACATCATACTCTGGATTGCCCTGCCGGTAAGCAATGAGCTGGTTGAGGATAAGAAGTACAAGAAGATGTACCGCAATCCCGATGATAAGGTACTGGCCGGTGTAGCCGGCGGTCTGGCAGCCTACTTTGGGGTAGATGTGGTGCTTATCCGCATCCTGTTTGTGCTCCTGTTTGTCTTTGGAGGCTCGGGCTTCCTGATCTATGTGATTCTCTGGATCAGCATGCCCCTGGCCAAAACCCTTACCGACCGCATGCAGATGCAGGGCGAGCCGGTAACGCTGTCCAACATTGAGCACCAGATAAAAAAAAACCTCAACCTAAAAGAAGATGAAGAGGAAAGCTTCGGCGTACGCATGCTGCTGTTCCCCTTCCGCCTGGTGGCTACCCTTTTTTCGATAGGCGCCCAGGGAGTAAAGTCTTTTCTTAGCTTTCTGGGCGAGGCAATCAGAGTTGTAAGCGGTTTTGCCCTCTCGCTGGGCGGTTTTGTAGCCCTGCTGGCCATTGTCGTCATCGCTACTGTGGTAATGGGAAGTTTTCCAGACACCTATGCCCACATCTCGGAGATCAGCGTGCCGCTTAACCTGCTGCGCAATACCCTGCCGAGCCCGCTGCTGCTGGCCAGCTTTGGCCTTGTTGCCATACCTGTGTTCTTTGTGCTGATGATTGGCATAGGCCTGCTGGCCCGTCGCTGGGTACTGGGCACCGGCCCTAGCTGGGCGCTGGCCGGGCTGTGGCTCATTGCCCTTATCAGCACCGCCGCCATGGCCCCCGAGGTGGCCATGAACTACCGCACCGAAGGCTACTATGAAAGCAAGGCTACCTTTGCCGCCGATAGCAGCCAGACCCTTGTGCTACGCATGGAAAACGGACATTGGAAGGACTTCAACAACATTGATCTTACTATAAAAGGCACCCCTGAGGGCAGCGTGTTGCTGGAGCAGAAAATCTGGGCCAGAGGCGCCACTGATGAAGAGGCCCGGGAGCATGCCCAGCTGGCCAGCTATCCGGTAGTGCAGAAGGGGAATACGCTGCTGTTTGCCGACCAGCTGCAGCTGCCCGACAACAAGCCTTTTTATGCCCAACATGCCAAGGCTACGCTCTACATCCCCTATGGCCAGGCCTTCAGCATGGAGTGGGGCATGCGCAAGATCCTCTACAATACGCTTACCCCCTGGGGCTACCGTACCGAGGATCTGGGCGACAACCTCTTTGCCTTTAACCAGCAGGGTGAGCTGGAGTGCCTGACCTGCCCGGCCGAGCGCACTCAAAAAGCCCGCACCCAAAAAGAGTACAGCATCACCCAGCAGGGACGCATTCTCAATTACCGGGACTTTAGCGAGCTTCAGGTAGGCAGCCATTACCAGCTCACCCTGGTAAACGGGCCCGACTATAAAGTGGAGGTCAGCGGCAAAGACAAAGACCTGGACCAAATGGAGGTGGAACAGAAAAACGGCATCCTCTCCTTTTTTACTGAAGGCTGGACGGGCAAACTCTGGAACAGCAGTGGCCATGAGCAGGGCAAAGTCAAGATCTTTGTATCTGTACCCAACCTGGCCGGCCTCTACCTTTCCGGCGCCAGCACAGCGGAGGTAAAGCTGCAGCAGGACCAACCCCTGAAGGTTGCCCTGAGCGGCGCCTCCGAAATGCAGGGCACCCTGGAGGTAGACCAGCTGGAGGTGGACATGAGTGGCAGCAGCGAGCTTACCCTTGAAGGCCGCTGCCAAACCCTTAAGGCTGAACTGAGCGGCGCCTCCCAGCTCATGACCGATGCCTTCAGGGCCCTGAGCGCTACCGTAGACCTTGGGGGTGCCTCTGAAGCGCGCCTTTGGGTAACAGACCGCCTGGCAGCCGATGTTTCCGGCGGCAGCGAGCTGGCCTACAAAGGCCGCCCGGCAACCGACTTTAACAAAGGCAGAGGCGCCGAGATAAACCAGCTGGGCGACTAAGCAATACTCGCCCCCTTGCCAGCCAGCCCTTGGCCGGCAGCGTCTGACTAGACTCTTTTTCTCTCGATAGTGTGGTTGACGAAAGCAGCTCCTGACCAGGGCTGCTTTTTTTGCTTTTGCCACATTCCTGATTCCCTGTGCAGGCAAATCCTAAAAGAGTAGTATCTTCACTTTAAAATAGACAAACATGATCCGATTAGCCTTTTTTTAAGTCTTAGTCTGCTCCTTATGGCCAATAGCTGCGATTCCGATACTGTAAAACAAGGCCTTAGCGGCCAGGTGATCTGGGTAGAGGGCAACCAGATGCCCGGCATCATTGATGATACGGCCCCCAGCCCCAGCCCCAGCCCGGAGCGCCCACAGCCCCGGGGAATTGAGCGGGAGGTGCACATTTATGCTTTAACCAAGACCAGCCAGGCACAGGCCAATGGGGTATTTTATAGCAATCTGCAGACCGAGCTGGTAAAAACGGTACGCACCAACGAAGAAGGCAACTTTACGGTAGCCCTGCCCCAGGGCAGCTACTCGGTATTTGTTCAGGAGGAGGAAGGCTTGTTTGCCAACCTCATGGATGGCGAAGGCAACATAAATCCGGTAACAGTAAGCAAAGACAGCCTGAGCACCCTAACCATAGAGGTGAACTATAAGGCTGCCTACTAAAGGGACGATAGGCAAAGCAGGGCGATGGTACAAGCCGGCTAATGCACCCTCCTACAGCTTGCATTAGTACGGCCAGGGGCTACTGGTAGTTAAGCTGTTTACGGCCGCTTATCCCCTTTTTTGCAGGCACTCAAAATCTTTTTTTACCCCCATGCAACCTTTGTCTGCGGGGCTGTATCTATTAAGCAAAGAATCTCCTACACCATGCGCCTACGCATCTGGAAAAAAGCAGAAGAGCAAGACCTCGTAGAAGGCTGCAGGCAGGGCCAGCACAAGGCCCAGCGCAGCGTATACGAGCAGCATGCCCCCCAGATGCTGGCGGTTTGCCTGCGGTATGTGCACGACCGCAGCGAAGCCGAAGGGGTAATGGTCAATGGATTCCTGAAGGTATTTGACAAGATCGGGCAGTACAGCGGTGAGGGAAGCTTTGAAGGCTGGATCCGCCGCATCATGGTAAACGAATCCCTGCTGTACCTGCGCCAGAATCGTCATGCACACATGATGGTGGAGGTAGAAGCCGCCAGCCGCGAAGTAGTGCACACCGAAGATGCCTACCAGCAGCTGGCCGCCGAAGACCTCATGGGCCTGGTGCGCAAATTACCTGAAGGCTACCGTACGGTATTTAACCTCTATGCCATAGAAGGCTATGCTCATAAAGAGATTGCCGAACAACTGGGCATAAGCGAAAATACCTCCAAATCGCAGCTAAGCCGGGCCCGTGGCCTGCTGCAGCAGTACGTAGCCGCCCTAATGGATACAAAGAAAACCGAAGCCGTATAAGCCATGAAAGAGCACAACATAGACCAACTCTTCCGGCAGAAGCTACACCAGCACACTGCACCCCCTACTCCCGCTGCCTGGGAGCAGCTAAGCGCCGGACTAAACGCCCGCCGCCGCAAGCGCGGAGGGTACTATGCCGCCGCTGCTGTGGCCCTGTTGCTTCTTTCGGCCGGCTGGTTCGGGCTTCAGCACTACCAGCCCCAGGGGTCTGAGCGTACCCCTTCGGTAGCGGTAAACGAACAGACAGCCCCCGTTCGTAGCCCTCAGCTGCCAGAAGCCTCCCCTTCTGCTTCAGCATCAGAGCGGACCACCCCTGCCGAAGAAAGCAATCCCCTGCCTGCTGTACCGCAGGCTGGTACTCCTCCTGAAGCCGCCAGCCTGGCCGCAAACCAGCCAGCCACACAGGGGGGCACCAAATTGGCTGATGGCCGCAACGCCTCCGGTGCACAGCCCCGCACAGCCACACCGAAACCAGCGCTGCTGCAGGCCGAAACCGCCCTGGCCGAAGCCGAAACGCTTCCTGACCTTAGGGGCCGGAACGCAAGCCTGGAGCTGGTAGCTGAAACGCCCATGGCACTGCCCACTACCGATCTGGCACTGGCAGGCACCGAAGCGGTCATTATCCGCTATGATGCCAGAGATGCCGTAGCCCTTGCAGCGGCTGAGGCAGAGCCGGAGGCCGACGAGCCCGATACTGCTCCTGAAAAAGTACTCTCGATCTTTCAAAAAGTGAAACACGGAGAAATTGGCCTGGCCGACATCCGCCAGGCCAAAGACAACCTGCTCTCCGGCAGATTTAGTAAGCCTTAAACACACACCCCATGAAAACGATACTCGCCAGCTTACTAGGCACACTTTTGTGCCTGGCCAGCCCCTCCCATGCCGTTGCTTTTCAGCAAAGCCCGCAGACTGGTACGCCAGTACAGCAAGACACCATCACCATTGAGATTGGTGCCGATAAAAAAGTGATCATACTGGTACGGGACAAACAAGCCCTGCGCAGCCTGCAACAGTACGACCTCAATAAAATGGTGCGGGAGCTGAACATACAGGCCGAAGCCGCCGGCACTACTCAAACCATCATCATTACCGATGAAGAAGGCAAACGCTACCGGGTAGCCGGTTCCGAAACCGGCACCCCCTCCGGCAGCGACACTACGCAGACAAATGAGGAAGTAGAAGTAGAGATTGTGGTAGAGGAAATGGAGAAGGAAAAGGGCGAGTTCAATGTGGTCTTTAACAGCCGGGACAAGAACCGCAAAAAAGACTTCAGCCGCACCCGCAGCTCGCTGCTCTTTGATCTGGGCATGAACAACTACCTGCAGGATGGCGCCTTTCCGCAGGAGAACGACGCCCAGTATGCCGTACGCCCCTGGGGCTCCTGGTACGTAGGCGTCAACAAAGCCTTTACCACCCAACTGGTGGGTCCCCTGGCCCTGCAGTGGGGCGGTGGCCTGAGCTGGTACAACTTTAAGTTTGAAGATCCCAGCACCCGCATGGCCAAGCAGGACGGACAGATCGTATTCACACAGGAGCAGCGCTCCGAGATCCACTCCGACAAAAGCAAGCTAACGGCCTCCTTTGTGAATGTGCATGCAGTGCCCATGCTGGACTTTGGCTACCGCCGCAAAGTGGTGCAAAATGAAGATGGCACCAAAACCGTACAACGCTGGCACCAGAACAGCTCCTTCAGGATTGGCCTGGGTGGCTATGCCGGCTACCGGTTGGGCAGCTACACCAAGATCAAGTTTGAGGAGAACAACGACACCAAAAAAGACCGCAACCGCAGCGATTACTACCTCAACAACTGGCGTTACGGAGCCCGCCTGCAGGTAGGCATCAAGGGGGTAGATCTTTTTGCCCAGTACGATCTCAACGATCTGTTCTCAGGCAACCGGGCCCCACAGCTCAACGCATTCAGCTTTGGCGTAACCTTCTAATGCAGCCTGAAGATCCTACCAGAAAACGGATGTTGCCCCCTGCAGCATCCGTTTTTTTATGCAGCATTGCTCAGCAGGGCCTGCTCTTCTTTGCTTAGCCTTACGCTGCTGATAAAATGCTCTACCGTTGGCCGTACCGAAGCAATCAGAATAATAAGCAGCAAAAACATAATGCTGTAAAACAGCAGGCCTGTAGCCCAGATGGCTGCTATTGGCAGCAGCATCAAAAACCCAAGGATCAGGTGCAGCTGCATGGAATGGCGTTTATAGGCCCTGAACTTCTCCTGCAGCGGCAAAGCAGCAGCCCCCGCGCCCTGGCCTTCTGCAAGGCTCCGGTTCTTGCTGCGGTAATTTCGCAGAACCAGAATAGCCAGCACCAGCACCACCAACCAAACCCCTATGTGCAGCGCTACGGCCTCCCCCACGCTCAGGAACGGCCGGTAACCAGGCTGGTTGGCATCCAGGTACATCATGAGAAAAAGCAGCAGGGGCACCGCCACAATGGCATAAAAAATGGTTTGCAGCTGCTGTAGCTCCCGCCCCATGGGCGAGTCGGGATCAAGACGAATGATAGGCATTAATGAATAACTATTTATTTTAAGAAGAGGGCCCGCAAACGGGCTATAGGGTAGCTAGTAGGGGCCTGATCACCAGGCTAGTCTTCCAGCTCAACGATCATTTCAATTTCTACCGACATATTTCCGGGCAGGGAAACCATGCCCACCGCCGAGCGGGCGTGCCTGCCCTTCTCGCCAAAGACCTGCACCAGCAGATCAGAGCAGCCATTGATCACTTTGGGCTGCTCGTAGTAATCGGGGGCGGAATTGACCATGCCCAGGACCTTTACCACCCGCTTTACCTTGCCCAGATCGCCGCCTGTGGCATCGTTCAGGCTGGCCAGCAGGCAAATGGCCACCCGTTTGGCGGCTTCGTAGCCCTGCTCGGTGCTGAGGTCGCTGCCCAACTTGCCCCGGTCTACTGCGGTAGGCTCGCCACAGGCACCATGGCCGGACAGGTAGAGCATGTTGCCGCTGCGTACCCACTTTACAAAATTATTACTGGGAGTGCTTACCGGCGGCAGTGTGATGCCCAGGGCCTGCAGGCGCTGGGAGGGGGTTTGGGTTTGGGCCTGGGCCATGGCGGTAAGTAGCAGAAAGGAAACAAAAAGCAGTAGACGCATCGCAAAAAGTGGATAAGACCAAAAGAAAGGGGTAAGATAAGCCATTTTTTAGATTTGCGCTTTTCAGCCACCCCCTACTATAAAAAAAAGCGCCCCCAGCAGGAGCGCTTTTTCAACACGTTCATATCATCTGTTCTAACATCTACTTATTTTCTTGCTGTATTTTGTAAGATCGTAAATTCTACCCGGCGGTTGATCTGCCGATTGTCATCCGTATCATTAGGCACCTCGGGCTTGCTTTCGCCATAGCCCCTGGCTGTAACCCGCGCCGGCTCAATCCACTTGGCAGTGATGTACTCCCGCACTGCTTCGGCCCGGCCCTGCGAGAGGCGCTCATTGTACTCATCGCTGCCCTTATCATCGGTATGGCCGCCAATTTCAATATAGAGGTTGGGGTTTTGCTCCATCAGTTCCACTACCTTGTCCAGCTCGGGAAAGGACTCTTCCCGCAGGGTGGTCTTGTCAAAATCAAAGAAGATGTTGTTGAGGCGTACCGACAGGCCTACCTCCAGCTTCTTTACATAAATGGTGCGGTACACACTCATGTCAATTTTGGTAGGTTCTACGGCAAAGGTATCGGCACCGGCCAGGTAGCCCTCAGCGCTTACCAGTAGTTGAAACTCTCCAGGACCGGGGAGCTGGGTCTCAAAGTCGGGCTGGCCAAGCTGGGTTTCGGTTACCCCTATGGCCTCTCCCCCCTGCAGGATGCGGATGCTGGCATGGGGTACCAGCTCACCGCTTTTCTGGTCTACTACACGACCGGCCAGCATGATTTTGGCTTTCTTCTCCTTAATGCGGCGCAGGGTATGAATGTCCAGGTGCCCGCCATCGGCCGACATATAGGCACGGGTAGTAAACACCAGCGAATCGGCATTGCCAATGGCATAGTAGGCGTCAAAACCGCCGGTATTAATGGGAGCGCCTATGTTTTCGGGCTTCGACCATTTTTGCCAGCTGTCGTCCTGGCGCACGGTCTTATAAATATCGGCATTGCCAAAGCCGCCGGGGCGGTTGCTGGCAAAGTACATGGTCTTGTTGTCGGGCGCCAGGTAGGGACCAAACTCATCCAGGCGGGTATTGAGAGTGGTGATGGGTGCCGGCCGGCTCCAGCTGTTGCCCTTAGGGAAGCTCACATACAGATCGCTGTATTTGGCCCCCTCTACTTCGTTAAAATACAGGATGAGCGCAGAGGCATCCAGCGCCAGAAAGGCTCCGTTGAAACGTCCTTTGGCCATCTTATCAAAGCCCTCAATTTTGAGCGCTTCCGGTTTCTGCCACTGTCCGTTTACCCGTCGGCAGAGCGAAAAGCCCAGCGAGTTTTTGCCACTGCCGCCCCGCACCAGCAGGGTATTGCCATCGGGCGATACGCTCAGCACCTGGTTGAACTGGTTGGTGTTAAGGGGTGCCGGCATGTGTTTGGCCTTGCCCCACTGCCCGGTGGCATCAATCTCGGAATACCAGATATCCTGGCTGCCTTTGCCGTGGGTATTCTGGGGGTGGTCGTTTACCGTAAAGTAGAGGGTCTTTCCATCGGGTGCTACTACGGGCGCCGAGTCATGGTATTGGGTATTTACATCCCGGCTCAGGCTTATGAGCTCAAACTTGGGTTCTTCGGCTTCCTCCTTCTGCTGTTTTGTTTGTGCAAAGGCGCCACTGAGGCCTGCACATGCCATAAGCAACACTAAACCTGTTCTCATGCAATCATCTGGTTGATGGAAGAGGTAAAAGTATTGTGCTGCCGCAAGTATTGCTCGGGCATCTCCAACAAAAGCTTACGCCAAAAGTAATTCTTGAAATAAGGCAAAAGCAGGGCCACCAGGGCAGGGTTAGGCACAAGATCACCCAAAAAAGTGTATTTCTGGGAGAATAAGTTTTAGAAGCCCGTTGCTTTTGCGCCCGCCTCCTGCCCTAACCTTACACAAGCGCCCTTTTTGAAGCCGCTGCAGGATAGCCGATTTCCTTACATCACCTGCAGCACAAGGCCCTTCAGGTACTCGCCTTCCGGGTGGTAGAGGCTGTAGGGGTGGTCGGCCGGCTGGCTCAGCTGGTGCAGCACCCGCACGGGGCGGCCTGCCTCTATGGCCGCTGACATCACAATGTTCTGGAACAGCTGCTTGTCTACCACCCCGGAGCAGCTGAAGGTATACAGCAGCCCGCCGGGCTGCAACTGGCGGATGGCCTCGTAGTTCAGGCGCTTATAGCCCATCAGCGCATTGTGGCGCTTGCCCATGCTTTTGGCAAAGGCCGGGGGATCCAGGATCACAATATCATAGTCACCCCCCTTTTCTTTCAGGTAGGCAAAGGTGTCCATGGCAAAGCTCTGGTGCCGCTCCTGGCCCCCATTCAGGGCTACATTCTCATCGGTAAGGGCCACGGCTTTGGCCGATACATCAACCGAATGCACCTCGGTAGCGCCCGCCTGCAGGGCATAGACCGAAAACCCCCCGGTATAGCAAAAGGTATTGAGCACCCGCTTGCCCCGGGCGTGCTGGGCCAGCAAGGCCCTGTTCTCCCGCTGATCCAGGAAAAAGCCGGTTTTTTGCCCCCCTATCCAGTCAATCTTAAAGCGCACGCCATTTTCCATCACCACCACCTCCTGTTCGCTACCCTCACCAATCAGGTAACTATTCTGGATGGCGCCGGCGGCAGCATGCAGGGTTTCGGCACTTTTGTCATACACGGCTGTAATGCGCCCCCCGGCTACGGCCACAACGGCCTGGGCCAGCTGCTGGCGTACCCGCCACATGCCCAGGCTATGGGCCTGCAGCACGGCTGTGCTGCCATATACATCAAGGATGAGGCCGGGAAGCTGATCGCCCTCAGCAAATACCAGGCGGTAGGCGGTAGTTTCTTTGTTGTCAATAAGGCCCAGTTGCTGGCGTAGCGCCCAGGCCTGCTGCAGGCGCAGCTGCCAGAAGGCCTCATCCAGTGCTGCCGGCTCAAAGGCCAGCAGGCGCACGGCAATATTGGCTGGCTGGTAGTGGCCCACCCCTATCAACTGGTTTTGGGCAGAATAAACTTCTACGGCATCCCCTTCCTGGATACCTTCTTCTACCTTTTTTACTGCTCCGGAATAGATCCAGGGGTGGCGGCGCAGGGCCGATTGGTCCTTGCCTTTGTTCAGCCAGATTTTTTTCATGGGGGCAAAGATAGGAAGACTATTGGAATGCGTGTGCCAGAGCATGAGCAAAGGGGGTGTTGGTTGTAACCATCAGCCCGGGTTTTATTCTGGCAACCCTGATGCCAACATCAGCCAGCGCGCTTAAAATCAAGGAAGGGACGCCATTCTTCGACCATCAGGCCGCTGTGGTCTCGCAAAAAATGCAGGTAAGAAGGTTTTTCGGGGGTTTTGCGGAGTTTTAGGCCGGCCGCCTCGGGAGTGTAGTCGCCTTTGCGGGTATTGCAGCGCTTGCAGGCGGTGACCAGATTGGTCCAGGTAGATTTACCGTTTTTGGAGCGGGGTATCACATGATCGAGCGTAAGGTCTTTGCCGGAGCCGCAGTACTGGCACTGGTGTCCGTCCCGCCTGAAAACATTCTGCCGGGAAAGCATCACCCCCTGATAGGGTACCCGCACATAACGGCTGAGCCGGATGACGGCCGGTGCCGGAAAGGTTTTGCTCACCGAGCGCAGCACATGGCCATTGAGGCGCTCCAGCATTTCGGCCTTTTCGCCAAATACAAGCAGAAACGCGCGTTGCACCGTACAGACGGTGATGGGGCTATAGTCAAAATTGAGTACAAGAACCTGCCCTTTACGCATGGCTGCTACCTTACATAATTATTCGTTTAATAAGACTAAGGGTATGGGTATAGTGTTTTTCTTCTTCGCAATAAATCCCCGTACTGTCCAGTCTGTCAATGCGCACCCTACCCGAGGCGTGGATGATCTTTTCCCCGTCCAGCACCAGGCCAACATGGGTAATACGCCCCTGGGGGTTATGGAAAAAGGCCAGGTCGCCTGGCCGGGCCTCCGCTACAGTGGGCACCAGCACCCCTTCCCGGGCCTGCTGGCTGGCATCGCGCTGTAGCTGATAGCCGCCCAGCTTGTAGACCATTTGGGTAAAACCCGAGCAGTCAATACCAAAGGGCGACTTCCCTCCCCACAGGTAAGGTGAATCAATATACATAAAGGCAAATTCTTTTAAAAGAGCTGCATCCTTTATCTTCCTGATGGCGTGGGTTTTGCCTGAAAAGGTAACCGTATGTTCATCCTGAAATAATTCCTGCCCGCCAAGGGGTAAGGTACTGCCCAGCACCAGCTGCAGCCGGTGGCCGGGAATTCGCAGCTGCCCACAGATCTCCAGGCTCACCACCGGGGGACGCTCCTGTGCTTCAAGATAAAAAGCTTCGCTGATGGGATGGTGCAGGCGGTGGCCGATCCAGCCTTCGTAGCCATCGGCCTGCTGGCGTATGCGCACCCACTCCCTGCTGGCGCTCCACTCCAGTACCTGGTAAAGGTCACCGAACAGCAGCTGGGTCACCATTTCGGCCACTTCTTTTCCTTCGGCCCGCACCGGCACCAGGCTCAGGCGGCAGTATCCGTATTCTTGCATGTTGATGTTGATTTGAGAAAATGGACGATGGACGTTGGACGTTGGACAATGGACTGCAGCACCCTTCCCCCTCCTCTTGTTGGTATTTTCACCAACAAATCGTCACACCTGAGGCCCGATCAGGAAATACTGGCAGCTTGTTGGTGAAAACACCAACAAGGGGGAGGCGCTTCGCTCTATTGTCTATTGTCTTTAGTCTATAGTCCATTGTCCACTATCTAACTACCCAATATCCTAAAACTTCATCCGGCTTAGCTCCCGCTGTATGTCACGCTCTTTAATGCTTTCGCGCTTGTCGTGGGTCTTTTTGCCTCGGGCCAGGGCAATCTCCAGCTTGGCCAGTCCCTTGTCGTTGATGAACAGGCGAACGGGAATAATGGTTAGGCCCTTTTCTTCAGACTTGGTTTTCAGGCGATTGATTTCGCGGCGCTTCAGCAGGACCTTGCGCGGGCGCATGGGCTCGTGGTTGAACATATTTCCCTCTTCATAGGGCGATATGTGCAGGTTAAAGACCCACATCTCGTCGTTCTGAAAGCCGCAGTGCGCATCGCCCATGTTTACCTGGCTCTGGCGGATGGACTTGATCTCGGTACCCTGCAGGGAGAGGCCGGCCACAAATTTCTCCAGAAACTCGTATTCAAAGCTTGCCCGTTTGTTCTTTATGTTCACCGTTTTCGCAAAACGGGATTCTTTCTCTTTTGCCATTGTTCGGCCTATGCTTCTATGTAGTAAAAATTCTTTCCAATACCCCTTTCCCTTTTATCCCCTTCCTCTACGCACCGGGTGGCAGTGCCGTTTCGTTGCTTGCCGTCTTTCCCCACACGCCTACCCCTTCGCTCCTTTTCTCCTCCCCCAATACCCGTTCAAAACGTCATCCTGGGCATAGGGCTTACATCCTGCGCGCAAAATTCGCCGGCCAGGTATTTGTAATGGGCCGCTACGGCAATCATGGCGGCATTGTCGGTACAGTAGGCAAAGGCAGGGATGTAGACCTGCCAGTCGCGCTTCTGGGCCTCCTGCTGCAGGGCAAGGCGCAGCCCGCTGTTGGCCGATACCCCTCCGGCAATGGCAATGTGGCGTATGCCTGTTTCGCGGGCCGCCCGCCGCAACTTTTGCAGCAGCATTTCTACCAGGGTGTGCTGAATGCTGGCGCAGATATCGGGCAGATGCTTCTGGATAAAGTCCGGATCTTCCTTCAGCCGATCCTGCAGAAAATAGAGCACGGCGGTTTTAATGCCACTGAAGGAGAAATTAAGCCCCGGCACTTCCGATAAGGGAAAGGCAAAAGCCAGCGGATTTCCCTGCTGCGCATAGCGGTCAATGAGGGGCCCGCCGGGATAGGGCAGCCCCATGATCTTGGCCGTTTTATCAAAGGCCTCGCCTACGGCATCATCTATGGTTTCGCCAATGATCTCCATCTTCAGATAGTCTTTTACCAGCACCAGCTGCGTATGGCCGCCACTTACGGTCAGGCACAGAAAGGGAAAAGGCGGTTTGGGATCATCGATAAAATGGGCCAGAATGTGCGCCTGCATGTGATTTACATCAATGAGCGGAATATCGAGCGCCAGGGCCAGGGACTTGGCAAAGGAAGCTCCCACCAAAAGTGCACCTAAAAGACCCGGCCCGCGGGTAAAGGCCACTGCTTGCAGTGCATTTTTTTCTATATTTGCATCCTGCAAAGCCTTGTGTACCACCGGCACAATGTGCTGCTGATGTGCCCGGGAAGCCAGCTCCGGCACTACACCGCCCCACTGCTGGTGAACCTGCTGGCTGGCCACAATATTGGCAAGTATTTTGCTGTTTTGAATAACGGCGGCCGAGGTTTCGTCGCAGGAAGATTCTATAGCTAAGATCGTACACATTTGGCTGTTGATAACGAAAAAGTTACGCAAGATAAGAAATTCCGCTTTGGCAGGCTAGTGCTGGTGCTGGTGGCGCTGTGGTTGCTTTTAGTGACCGGACTGCTGGTGGCCCTGCAGTTTCCTTCCGTACAAACCCGCCTGGTTCAATCCACCGCCCGCTGGCTTAGTGAAAAGATCGATCACCCCGTAAGCATCAGCCGTGTAAACCTTTCCTGGTTTGATGAGCTGGAGCTGGAGGGGGTACGCGTGCTGGACGGGCAGGATAGCCTGATGATCGGGGTAGACCACATCCGGGTGGATTTTGACCTGATCAGCCTGCTGATGGAATCGCCTCCGCGCCTTGATGGGGTGCAGCTGCAGCGCCCCTATGTGCAGCTGATCAAGAATACGCCCGATTCCGGCCTCAACATCAACCGCTTTATCCGCAACATACAGGCTCTGCTGCCGCCCAAAACCAAAACGGGTAAAAAAAGGTGCCCTTTATTATCGATGATGTGCGCATCAGCGAAGGCACCTTTCTCTTTCACAACCCCCATGCCGACTCGCTGCAGGAGATCTTTGACTACAACCACTTCCGCTTTCAGCAGCTGCATGCACAGGCCCGGCAGTTCACCATTGTAGCCGATACCATCCAGGCCGATATTGGCCTGTTGCAGGGCTACTCGGCCGAGTATGATTTCCGGATCGATACGCTGCAGACCCAGTTCACTTATGCCAATACCGGCATGCTGTTTGACAAGCTGCTGCTACGCTCCGGCAATACCACCCTGCGCGATAGTGTGGTGTTTCGCTACCGGGACCAGGCCAGCCTGAGCTATTTTCAGGACAGTGTGCAGCTCTATGCCCGCCTGCGCAACAGCGTGCTGGACAGCCGGGAACTGGGCATTTTTGCCCCCGCCCTGGAAAGCTATGGCGATACCTACCGCATCAGCGGCGATCTGAACGGGCGCTTCAGCCAGTTTGATGTAAAAAATATGGACCTGCGGCTGGGAGAGCAAAGCCGCATGCGGGGCTTTGCCAGCATGGATGGCCTGCCCAACATACTGGAGACCTTTATAGAGCTGGACCTGACCAACTCTTTTCTGCACCCGCAGGATTTGCGCCCCTACATAGCCCCCACTTTTTATGAAAGCATTGAAAAGCTTGGCAATATGCAGTTTAGCGGCCAGTTTCTGGGCTTTCCCAATGACTTTGTGGCCAATGGCACCTTCCAGACCTGGCTGGGCCTGATCCGCTCCGACATTAACCTGAAGCTGCATGAGAACCGGCTGCTCTCTACCTACAGTGGCAACCTTACCCTGGTAGATTTTAAGCTGGGCCAGCTGCTGGATAACCCCCTCTGGGGCTCGGTAAGCGGGCAGGGCAGCATCTCAGGCCAGGGGCTTTCCCTGGAGACCGCCCGCTTTCAGCTGGATGCCACCATCCAGCGCCTGCAGATACGTGGCTATACCTATCAGAACATTGGCGCCGAGGGCCAGCTGGCCCGCAGCTTTTTTGAAGGAAAGCTGTCGGTAAACGACCCCAACCTGCGCCTGCTGGGCGAGGGCTCCATTAACATGCAACAGGGCAAAAACCAGCTCAGGATAAGCGCCCAGCTGGATACCGCCCGCTTTCGGGAGCTGGGGCTGATGGACGATACCCTAACCGTAAGCGCAGCCCTGAACCTGAACCTGCAGGGACTGGAGCTGGATGAGCTCCGGGGCGATGCCCAGTTACAAAACCTCTATGTGCACTACAATGGACGGGAGCTGCTGCTGGACAGCCTGCAGATTCTCAACCAGCTGGAGGGGGAGGCGCGCACCCTCCAGCTGCGCACCGACCTGGTAAACCTGGATGTAGCCGGCCGCTTTAACTACACCACCCTCTCGGCCGATCTGCAACGGCTCTATCAGGAGTACCGCCTTAATTTTCGCAACCAGGAAGATGAGCTGCGGGCCTACTACAGTACCAAAGAACGGCCCGAGGCCTATGAGCGCTACCGGCTGGAGTACAGCCTGCTGCTAAAAGATGCCAACCCCCTGCTTCGTCTGCTGGAGCCGGGCAGCTATGTTTCTGAAAACACCCTGGTAGAAGGCCACTTTACAGCCGGATATACGTCCATTTTCTCAGCCAATACGCGCATTGATACCCTTCTTTGGAACGAAAACCGGCTCTATGACCTGGAAGCGGAGCTTACCACCTCCAAAATTGCCGACAGCACCCAGGTGCTTGCCATGGCCTATCTAAGCTCCCGGCAGCAGCAGTTCGAGGGCTTTACCCCCACCCGCCGCCTGGAGGCTGAAGCCATCTGGAACCAGGACCGCATTGGGTTTAGCGGCTCCATTCTGGAGCAGGGCGGCGATAACTATGCCGATGTGAATGCTGATCTGTTCTTTCTGGCCAACGAAACCCACATTCAATTTACCAATACCGCCACCAAGCTTATTGAGAATGTCTGGCAGGTAAAAGGCAATAACCTGATCGTATTCCGGGGCGATAAGATTCTGATCAATAACCTGGAGCTGTTCCATGCCGAGCAGTCCATTCGGGCCGAGGGGATACTCTCCCCGGCGCTGGAAGATACCCTGCAAGTCGATATCAACAACCTGCAGCTGGCCAACCTTAACCCCATTCTGGAGCAAAAGCTGGGGGGTGTGGTAAACGGACAGCTCATGCTGCAGGAAGTACTGGGCAAGCCCCTGTTCAAGGGCAGCATGCGCATTGACAGCCTGTCGGTAAATGAATTTCTGGCCGGCGATTTTGCCCTGCGCACCAGCTGGGACCAGCAGGAAGAAAAGCTCAACCTGGATGTTCAGGGCCAGCGGCAGGGCCAGCAGATCCTGACCGCCAGCGGCTACTACAACCCCCTGGCCCGGGACAACCAGCTTAATCTGGAGGCCCAGTTTGAGCAGGCGCCGCTTAACCTGCTGGAGCCCTTCTTTGGCTATATGTTCTCGCAGATAAAGGGCACTACCAGTGGCAAAGTACTGGTGCTGGGTACCCCCACCTACCCCATTGTGCAGGGAGGCGGCCGGGTAGAAGGGGGTAGCCTGCGCATCAATTACCTTAATACCACCTATACCTTTGCGGGCGACATTCTCTTTTCTGAGAACGAAATTGGCTTTCGGAATCTTAGAATGTCCGATACCGAGGGCAACCCTGCCTACCTCAATGGGGGGGTATTCCACGACGGCTTCAGCAATTTTGTGATCAACCTGAAGGCCGGCCTGCAGGGCACCAAAGTGCTCAACACCAGCTACAGTGATAACGAGCTCTACTACGGCACGGCCTATGCCACCGGCGAGGTGGAGGTACTGGGGCCGGCCAATAACCTCTGGATCACCGCCACGGCCCGCTCCGATAAGGGCACCAAGATCTTTATTCCCATCGATTTCAAAAATGAAGCCGGCACCCAGAGCTTTGTGAACTTTGTAAACCGCTCGGCCGATGGCATCCGCATTGATGCCGACACCACGCGGCGGATCACCAACGAAGGAGGTATCAAGCTGGATTTTGACCTGGACATCACCCCCGATGCCTATGTGGAGATCATCTTTGACCTGCGGGCGGGCGATATTATCCGGGGCAGGGGCAGGGGCAAGCTGGAGATGGAGATCGATACCGAGGGGGATTTTACCATGTTCGGCAATTACGAGATTGAGCAGGGGGCCTATAACTTTACCCTCTTCAATGTAATTACCAAAGAATTTGTGATAGAGCCCGGCAGCAGCATCCGCTGGGACGGCGACCCCTATGGCGGCTTGCTGGACATACAGGCCAGGTACCAGCAGGTAGCCTCCCTGGGCCGTATCCTGCCACAACAGGGCGATGGCAGCACCACCAACCCCCTGCTGCTACGCCCCTACCCGGTGGTACTGGGCATGGGCCTGGTGGGCGATCTGATGGCACCCTCCATTAGCTTTAATATTGATATACAGGAGTATCCGGTAGAATTTACCAATGAGATCAGCGGCTTTATGAACCGCCTGCAGTCCGATGAGCAGCTGCTGAACAGGCAGGTCTTTAACCTGCTGGTGCTGAGGCAGTTTGCACCGGTAGACTATGGCACCAGCGGATTTACCGCCCAGTCGGCCGGCCGCTTTGGCTCCCAAACGGCGGTAAGCAGCATCAGTGAGCTGCTGGCCAACCAGTTTAGCGCCCTGGCTTCCCAGATTGATGAGAACCTGGAGATTGATGTGAACTACACCAGCAACATCAACGAGGCTATGAATACCTTTCAGCTGCGCCTGAGCTATACCTTTTTGAACGGTCGCCTGCGCATCACCCGCGATGGCAGCCTGATCAATTCCACCAGCCCAGGCTCTACCGTAGCCAACAGTACGGCCAACAATTACATTGGCAACTGGACGGTAGAATACATGCTGACCCCCGATGGCCAGTACCGGGTAAAGCTCTACAACCGCGCCAACTTCCGCACCCTGACGGCCGATCATGCCCTGCCCGACTTTACCCAGGGCATCAGCCTGCTGCAGACCAAAAGCTTCGATTCCTTTAAGGAGCTTTTTCAGCGCATCAACCGCAACGAATCCGGCATGCCGGTACAACTGCCCCTGCCCGATAGCAGTGTGGAAGAACTGATCCGCCTGGAAGAAGACGAGGAAAAGGAAGTGCTGCCCGAAGAAGTGCAGTAGAAGTTTTAATCCAGCAAGCTTTTTTTTACCTTTTATCCGGATGAAGCCCTCCCTCCTGCTGCTCTGCCTCCTGCTCTTTCCGCTCTGGCTCCTTGCACAGCGGTACTACCCCACCACCCTGCAAAGCCGGGAGACGCTCTCATTAAGTGCCGGCACTACCGGCTTTTTTGGCGACCTGCAGGGCGATAATACCGTTTTTGGCAAGCGTCCCCACCTTGGGCTGGCCTATGAACATCGCCCTTTTAGCCGCCTGGGGCTGCGCACAGCAGCACACTGGTACCAGCTGGCTGCCCGCGATGCCGACTCCCGGCAGGCCTATCTGCAGGAGCGCAACCTTTCTTTTACCTCCACAAACTGGGAATTAAGTGTGCTGGCAGCTGTTTATGCCCTACCCTACCGGCCGGTATACTACCGTAGCAGGCGGCGGCTCAATGCCTATGGCCTACTAGGCCTTGGGGCCACCTACTACAACCCAAAAGCCGAACTGGCAGGGCAGCAATGGGCCCTGCGGGTACTGGAAACCGAAGGGGTCAGTTACAGCAGGGTTGCTCTGGTGATTCCCTTTGGCGGGGGCCTTACGGTAAAGCTAAGCCCACAGTTCGATCTGGCTCTGGAAGCTACTTACCATTATGCCGCTACCGATTATTTGGATGATGTAAGCAGCCGCTATCAGGATCCGGCCCTCTTCTCCGACCCCATTGCTGCCGCCCTGGCCGACCGCCGGCCCGAACTGGGCCTTGATCCGGCCCGTAGCGGCTCCATACGGGGTAATCCTACCGTAAAGGATGGCTACTCCATGCTAAGCCTGCGCCTGCAGTACCATGTGCCCCGCTACCATTTTAGAGGCAGAGCTGTTAAAAAGCGTTTTCAGCGCTAAGGGAAGGCTTTTTAGGGGAGTGTGAGGAGCCGGAAGCTGTCAGAAGCTGCTCGGGCCGTATGCCAAAGTTAATGCGTTGCCCCACCAGTACCGTTGCAACCGTTTTGGCCAGAATGGCACAATCCAGCCGCAGGCTCAGCCGGGCTACGTAGGCCTGATCATACCGCATCTTTTCTTCCCACAGCAGCTCATTGCGGCCCATCACCTGGGCCAGGCCGGTAAGACCGGGCTTTACCCAGTGGCGCCGCTTTTCGGCAGGGGTATAGAGGGGCAGGTATTCCATCAGCAGGGGGCGGGGCCCTACCCAGCTCATATCCCCTTTGAGGATATTCAGGAGCTGCGGCAGCTCATCCAGCGAATAATCCCGCAAAAATTTACCCCAGCGGGTTTGGCGCTCACCTTCTGAAAGCCACCTGCCCTCCCGTTCCTCTTCGGGCAGCAGGGTAGAGAACTTGTAAAAACGGAAAGGGATACCCCTATAGCCAGGCCGCAGGTGGCTGTACAGCACCGGATGCCGAAACAGCAGGGCCGATATGCCCGCTACCATCCCCATCAGCGGCAGGGCAAGCGGCAGCACCAGCCCGCATAGCAGCAGGTCCAGCAGTCGTTTTCCGATGGGGTAATAATGGATCATCCTTCTTAAGCAACGCTCGCTACTGACGCAAGGTTCAGGGATCGGCGGCGGCACAATATACAAAAAAAGCGCCT